>CALGDB010000254.1 GCA_937884175.1 uncultured Flavobacteriales bacterium | reverse complement strand
TCCACGAGGCATTCGCAGGCATTCATGTCAGCTGTTTCGTCTGTTGTTACGGCTGAATCAGCCCCTCCTCCGCAGCTCATCAAAACCGCCGTGGCAATTGTGGCAAAAAATCCAAAAGTCGTACCTGTCTTCATGGTCGCGTAGGTTTTCCGTTTTACTTCTTGGTAAATATACCGCGGATTCGTTCGTAGCACCAAACCCCTTGAGCACCCCCTGTCGCATCCGAGCTTCGAGCGCGTGAGGCCCTTTGCAGGGTTGGCATGTCAGTCTTCCGTAGTGACGATGATGTGCTTGGTGATGATGCCGTCGTCGTCCTTCTCCACTCATTCGTTGACCGAAGTCTTGGTCATCTCGACTTCGACGTCTTCGCCATTTTTGACCATGTGCACCTGATCACCGGGGATGGCAAACACCGTGTCGCCCTCAAAATCTCCTTCTTCGAGGGACTGGACAATGACTTGAACTTCACCGCTGCCACCAAGGGCTGTCATGTCGCCTTTGCTCATGTGCTTCAAGACCTCAAAGTGCCCGGCAGCCATTGAAGGCTTCGGACCGGTTACGCGACCGAGGATGAATCCGAGCATGGTAAAAGCGGCGACGAGGAGGAGGATAGTGGTGTTTGAATTCATGGCCATTTCTTGGGCTGATTCTAAACGAAGGGTTAACTTTCAGGTCTCAAAAAGCTAATGAGGAGATGATGAATCCCATCCGTACCGCGGCCTTGGTTTTCTGCCAGCTGATTTGGTTGATCCCTATCGGACAAGCCCAATTGTCCGAGGACGAGACCATCGCGCACCTGTGGAACGAAGAGGTGCTGGAGGGAATTCGCAACGACTTTGCCCGTCCGACGGTACACGCCCGGAACCTGCTGCACACGTCTATTGCGATGTTCGACATTTGGGCGGCGTATGACGAGGGGCCGACGGAGACCTTCTTGCTGGGGAAAACGTGGGCGGGATTTGAGTGCTCATTCGACGGGGTTGCGATTCCGGAAACCGAAGAGGCGATCCTCGCTGCACGTGAGGAAGCCATCAGTTATGCGGTTTACCGCATCATGACGCAGCGGTTTGGTGACTCACCGGATGGCGAAATCACAATGTTCAACATCAACACCCAGATGGCGATGCTCGGTCATGACATTGGTTTTATGTCAACGGATTACGTGAACGACGGCCCGGCGGCTTTGGGTAATTACGTCGCTGAGCAAATCATTGCATTTGGCCTGCAGGACGGCGCCAACGAAGCTGAGGGGTATGCCGCGGATTGCTACCAACCCATCAATCCCAACATCCAGCCCGAAATGCCGGGCAACCCCGACGTCATCGATCCCAACCGCTGGCAGCCGATTGAACTCACGCTTTTCATCGATCAAAGCGGAAACGTAAGCACAGACATCCCCGAATTCGTAGGGCCCGAATGGGGAGAAGTGGTACCATTCGCCTTGGATTCTGCCGACCTGGAGCTTTTGGA
>CALGDB010000253.1 GCA_937884175.1 uncultured Flavobacteriales bacterium | reverse complement strand
GGAGGTGGCCTGCCTCTGCTACTTTGAGCGGGGCCGAACCGCTGAGTCCGCCGTGCCAGACAAGCATGGAGGCGTAACCGGCCGCACCAATGACGCCGAAGTTCACTTCTCCTTGGCGCCCCTGTTGGCGCATCATGTCCATAACGCCGCGCACGAGGATCGCACCGCCTACGAGTCCAAGACCCCAATTCAGCCAACCAAGGGCCATGGCGAGGAGGGCGGTTTTGGCAGCAGCCCATCGCGGGTTTGAAACGACCCAGACGACAGCTATATCCAAGCCGCGCCGCACTGGTGGTGCAAGGGCCAGCACGTGGCCCATAACGAGCATAAACATCGCTTGAAAGCCGAACCGGATCAGCCCCGCGCTCCACATGCCGTTGACCCAGGCTCCCATGACTTCGAGCGGTGTGGCACCGCGCATGGCCAAGGCTCCTGCTATCAGTGTGAGGAGCACGGCGATGGACAGCGGAGTGGGCATATAGCGCTGGAAGCCTCGGCTATACCGATTGAGCAGCGATTCAAGCATGGGCGAAAAGGTAGTCCACGCCACCGCTGGTCGCAACCTCTCGGTCAAATTCTGCGTATATGGTAATATGTCTCGCTCGCACACCACGCGCACATTCATCTGGAATTTCCTGTGCAATCCTCGGCGGAATGCGAGTTTGATTCCTAGCAGTCGCTTCGCCAGCCGGGCCATCTTCGAGGGCATTGACCTGAGCCAACAGGCATATGTTGTCGAGTTGGGACCGGGAACCGGTTGTTTCACACGCGAGCTCTACGCGAACGTTCCGGAGACGTGCAAAGTAATCGTCATCGAGTTGAATCCCGATTTCATCCCGCACTTGCGTTCGGAGTATGGGGACCGGTTTGAAATCATCAAAGGCAGCGCTGCGGATTTGGATGCTTACGTGGAAGAACGCGGTTGGCCGCGGATTGATTTGATCGTATCAGGCTTGCCGTTTACCCTGCCCAGTCCAGTATCTCAGCCGTTGATGGCGACCTTGCGAAAGCGCACGGATGCTGGTGCCGTGTACCGGTGGTTTACGTATTTCCCCTGGATGATGGAGTGGCATTACCGCCGCTTTGCATTCCGTCGGGTGCGTTCGGTATTCCGTAACCTGCCGCCGATGTGGATTTACACGGTCAACTGACACAGCACCGTAAACTCAACGGATTTTTGCCCTTAAAGTCGTATGTTGCCTCATGCTGAGGCTGCACACCCTGTTTCTATTAATCGCTGTCAACTTCCCGCTGGAAGGAGTGGCGAAGCACTGGATTCACGTGGATTCGGACACGCCGAAATCGGAAAAAACAGCGCTTCTCATACTGAATGGTTTCGGCGGAACGCGAGGGGGATGCAAGGCCCAGATGGCGTATTGGGAGGATTCCGGCATGGACGTGTACATAGCGGATGTGTTGCTGAGAAAATCCCTTGCGGTAAGCACCAAAGCCTTGGCGGACTTTGTCGAAGAGTACGATTTGGCGGAATACGGTGAAATCAAAGCCATCTGCTACATCGCCGGTGCCTACCTCTTGCACACGCAGGTGCTGACGACGCCGATGCCCAATCTGACGGCCATCGTGTACGACCGGAGCCCGACACAAGAACGCGCACCGGCAGCCGCGATGGAGCGCATCCCCAAGCTCGGCATGCTGAAGTTAGGACGGGTACTTCGGGACCTCAGCGAGGTCGACTGGCCACCTGTTCCCACGGGTGAGCACCTCAACAAAGGCCTCATTATCGAAAACCGCGCGACTCCGCTGATGCGGTTTTTACAGGCAGAGGCCAAAGCAATGGGGCCCTTGGTGTACGACTGGCATGCCATCGATTCTACTGCGCACGATGCTTTTCATGTGGCCTTGGACCACGACATGATGTACGTTCGATGGGATGTGCTCGGCGAGCCGATGCGGTACTTCTTCGAACACGGCCAATTTCCAGAAGGCCTGCCCCGCAAACGTATTCATTATCGGCCTTTTGATGCCCGATACCCCGTACCCAAATGAACGTGCCGTCTACTTATGATCTGAAGCCGGTGTTTCAGCGAATGTTGACGCCCTTGATGCAGCGGTTGCGCAATGCGGGCGTGACGCCGAATGTACTGACTTGGCTGGCAATCGTGTTGTCTGGTGGACTCGGCTACGCGTTTGTGCTTGGCCTTACGAACCGGTATTGGTTTTTTGCGGTAGCTAGTGGATTGCTCGTCCGGATGGCCTTGAACGCATTGGATGGCATGATGGCCCGCACCTTCAACCTGACCTCCAGAGGCGGCGCGGTATTGAATGAATTGGGGGACGTCGTTAGCGATGCCCTTGTTATTTGGCCGTTAGCCTTGGTGCCCGGAGTGCATGTCGGGTGGGTAGCAGCGTTGTTGTGGCTCACGGCCCTCAATGAATTCGCAGGCGTACTGGGGGCATCCGTCTCCGCGGAGCGCCGATATGAAGGCCCCATGGGCAAAAGCGACCGCACGCTCGTGTGGGGTGTTTTTTGTCTCCTGATGGGCGCTGGAGTCGCTGTTGAACCGTATGCGACTTACGGCGTGTATGCCGTGCTCATTGGGCTGCTGTGGAGCACGGCCCGTCGCGTCCGCCGGACCTTAACCCCATGAACAAACTGATCGAAGTGTGGAGCGTCAATGCCGAAGTTCAGTGGGTGATTTTCATCATCCTGTGTATCTTAGTCTGTTCCTCGGTGGCGTGGAACGTTTGGAATTTTCTGAAGCCCGGCGGGCTGGTCAACGAGCTTTTGGTCCGCACCCGTTCTTGGTGGATCATGTGCGCCTGTTTCGTTGCCACTACTCTGGCCCATCCGGTCGTTACGGTCATTGGTTTGGCGTTTTTGAGTTTCGCCTTGCTACGCGAGATGTACCCGTTGCTCAATTTGGATCAACGTGAGCGCAATGTGGCGTTGCTCTGCTACGCGGTTATTCCCGTTCAGTACGCCTTGGCTTACCACGGAATGACGACGTTGTTCTTGGCCTTCATCCCCGTGTTTATGTTCGTGGCGATTCCGTTTATGCTCGTCATACGGGGAGAGACCAAGGGCATCGTACGGTCGATCTCACTGATGCCTTACTCGCTGGTCGCTTGGGTCTATGGGATGAGTCACCTGGCCATGCTTTTCAACCTGCCCGAGCTCCCGGGTTTCACTGCAGGGCCGCAAGGGCTGCTTTTGTACTTTATTTTCCTGGTGGGCATCAACGATGTGCTACAATTTGCCTGGGGCAAAATAATTGGCCAACGTGCGGTGCTGCCCAATGTCAGTCCCAATAAGACTTGGGAGGGGCTTGTTGGCGGAGTCTTGTCCGTCACCCTCATTGCGGTGGCGCTTCGGTTCTTGACGCCGCTGGAAACGTGGGAGGCGGCATTCACGGGGTTCTGCGTGGCCTTGGCGGGCTTCATGGGCGATGCGATTGCCTCGGGCATCAAACGGGATTTGGGCATCAAAAACTCCGGAAATGCGATCCCCGGGCACGGGGGGTATCTGGACCGGTTGGATGGGTTTGCGACAGCGGCGGCACCGTTTTTTCACCTCATCTATTTTTTCGGAGTGACGGCGGCGGGCTAAATTGCTGACATGCCTGCTAGGACCATAGATGCAGAGTTTTTCAACGCGCGCGTTCCAAACGGGCGCCGGTGGTTGCTGTGGTTCTTATACAAGGTGCTATGGCGCACCGTTTTTGGGCTGGTCATTGGCCTGCGGTACGTCCGGGCCGAGGCGCCCCACCCCGATGGGCCCGTGATTTACATCGCCAACCACAACAGCCACCTCGATGCGATGTCGCTGATGACCATCGTGCCTTCACACCGCATTCACCTCACGCATTCGGTCGCCGCGCAAGATTTTTTTGGGCGTTCACGCTTCCGGAGTTGGTCCATGAAGCACCTCGTCAACGCAGTGTTGATTTCCAGGGGGAAGGAGGAGCGGGATGAGGTCGATCCCATCGTTTTGCTCGACGCCATGCTTCGGCAAGGGCACAGCTTGATTCTCTTTCCAGAGGGAACCCGAGGAGTGCCGGGAGTGATGGCGGATTTCAAGCGCGGCGTCGGCCACTTGGCGTCGCGACATCCGGATATTCCGGTCATTCCCGTTTACTTAGACGGGCTGTACCGAACCTTGCCCAAAGGTCGCACGTTGATCGTCCCCTTCGGCGGCACCCTGGTGATGGGCGATCCCCTGTTGTTTCCTGCCGAAACCAGCATCGATGCCATCACTGAAAAGGCTAGGTTGGCTATCGAATCCATGGCAGAAGATTTGCTCGATGAAAACAAAATTCCCTCATCTGATTCTCCATGAAACATGCACTCCTTGCCCTCATGACCGCTGTGCTGGCGGCTCAACTACCCGCCCAGACCTGCGTGGATTCAACGCTCATTGATCCCACGGTGATGTGCCTGGCCCTGTGGGCGCCAGTATGCGGTTGCAATGGAGTGACGTACAGCAACGATTGCTATGCGACGAATTACGGAGGTGTGACGTCCTGGGTGGACGGCGAGTGCACCGGAACGGCCACGGACTGTGTGGATTTGGGAGTAGTGGACTTTGGACTTTGTGACATGGCTATGGGCGTTGTCATGTACAACGGCAGTTGTACGTATTTGTCCGGGTGTGGTTGGGAAGTGGATGAGGTGGATTACAGCGTGTATTCGTTTGCGAGCATGGAAGACTGCCAAGCCAATTGCCCCGAAACGTCCGAATGCCTCGATCCGTCACTTGCGGATCCCAGCGTGGATTGCAACACCGTGGACCCTGCTCCAGTATGCGGTTGCGACAGCTTGAGCCATTTCAATGATTGCGTGGCGACCTATGTGGATTTTGTGAGTGCGTTTGAGCTAGGCGCTTGCCCAGGCGACTGCTTCGACGAGGACCGCGTCGATGCGATGGCCCCCTGTCCATTCAATTACGACCCCGTGTGCGGTTGCGACAGCATTACGTATTCCAACGCCTGCACGGCCTGGTACGCAGGAGGCATTGCCCAGTGGACCCCCGGGCCGTGCGAAACCAGCAGCGTGAATGAATGGGCCAGTGAGACCCTGCGG
>CALGDB010000252.1 GCA_937884175.1 uncultured Flavobacteriales bacterium | reverse complement strand
TGATGAGCATGACTGCGGATGTTTGTGATTTGGACGAGCTCCGAACCGGAAAACGCCGAGAAGGCGTGCTTGGCGCCGTGTATTGGTGGATGGTCAAGCTTGGCTTTGGTATCGCTGCATTGTTGAGCGGCACTATCCTTTCGATTGTTGGATTTGATGCAGAAAATGTAACCGAATCTGCTGTCACCGGTATGCGTGCATTTTACTCACTCTTACCCATTGCGGGGGTCTTAGGCGCTGTCCTCATCATGAAGAACTATGACATTACGGAGAAACGAGCTGAGCAAATGAAAGCAGAATTAGCCCAGAAACGCTCGGCCTAAAAACAAAGACAATAGTCAATCGATACGGAGCATGTCGTGCTGGAATGAGAAAATTATGTCCTTGACCGGACAGGAAGTCAATGGGCTAAACGAATCTAAGCTGAAAGAACGGTGCGAACAATTTCAATGCCAATATGCACGGCATTTGTTTTAGCCACGACGAAGGCACCCAAGAACCGGAGATCTCAGGTCAGAGGCCCAGCTTTGCCTGAAATTGGAGCTGCTCGTACCATACACCCAGTGGATTCGGGTGCTTTCATGCACGCAGGGCAATGAAGTCATTCCGAAACGCGCGAATGAGCATGGCCTAAAAACATTGATTGGCGCCTGGCTCACCAAAGAGAAAGACAAATAGGCGCGTTTTGGGGCCTATGGGATACCAACGAGCAACACAAGTTTAGGGCGCCAAGTATCCTTGACAATAAAGCATGAAAAAAGGGGGCTTCACGGCCCCCTTTTCTAGTTTGATTGTTCGAATTCACGAACGACGTTCGCGGGATTCGCTTTCGTTGCAACGAATTGCTCTGCCCATCAGTTCTTTCCCCTCCATGGCTTCGAGTGCCGCTTCGGCTTCTTGCTGGTTCGGCATTTCAACAAAACCAAAACCTCGGCTTCGGCCCGTTTCACGGTCGTGGATGACTTTGGCTCGTTCGACCTCTCCATGAGCTTCGAACGCTTCTCTCAGGGCAAAGTCATCAACTCCCCAAGCAAGGTTTCCTACAAATATGTTCACGAGTACAAAATTAAAGGGCAAAAGTAAGTGCTAGAGAGGCTTCTTCAACTTTTTTGATCATGAGTGTAACCTATTGTTCATGAATGCCGTAATAGACCGCGATAGAGAATCTCCAGAATTCAAAGTCCATGAAATATTCATACATTTTCTCCCTCTTGGCATTTGCGCTTTCAACAACAGGGTCCATTGCTCAGGGCAATTGTTCAACCGTGGACCTAGAGTACATTTGTCAAAACACAGAATACGTACAGGGCATTGCTTTTCAATGCGGTATAGATTGTATGGCAGAAGAAGCCGATTGTCTTGAACAATGCATGTTAGAGGCTTTGGAATTAAGCATGCCATGCATAGGGTGCTTCGGGGAACAGGTGTTATGCATTGTGCAGAATTGTTCCACTGCATGCTTTTCCGGAACAGAAGCAGAATGCGCCGAGTGTGCTCTTCAAAATTGCGAGGCAGGTTTTAATGTTTGCGCTGGAATTGTTGATGAGGACAACGACACTTGGACGAATTTGTGTGATTGTGATGACTCCAATCCTGTCATCTACCCCGGGGCTGACGGTACAAGCCAAGGTCTAGATAACGATTGTAATGGCTTGATTACAAATGATGAATTGACAACGTGTTCGGCCGACATTAATGGTGACAACATCACGGGCACATCAGACCTTTTACATTTTCTGAGTCTTTTTAATTGTGTTGGGGATTGTGCAGATTTAGAGACTGGAGATTTTTCAGGTGATGGCGTGGTTGGTACGGCTGACTTGTTGATTTTACTTTCGGAGTTTGGATTGTATTGCCACTGAATTCTCAAACGACTGATAAATCCATCTAGACCAACTTAACCAATCAAAGAAAAGGCCCACTTTTATGGCCTTTTTTTGTTTCATATTAAGGGCATTCAGTAGGTAATGCCTTTGCGTTCCATTTCTTCGAGACGGCTGAGGATGTCGCCCATCTGTTCAGCTCCGATTTGCTTACCGATGATTTTCTTGTTCTTATCAAGCAAGAAAACCTTGGGCGTGGCAAACACATCGAAGGTTGTGCGGAAATTGAGGCTCTTTAGCGTTGTTACACCGCCATAAATCAAGGCTGAAGCGCTGTCCTGTGCATTGATGAGTGGGTTGTCGCTAACGTTGATCCAGTCTGTGTATTTCTGTTCCTCGACGAATTCTTGCCAAGGCTCGGGCTCGAAGTCGTTTCCAATGGCATAAATCTCTAGGCCTTTGGGTTGCCATTCCTTGTATAATTCCTTGTACTTAGGGAGTTCCTTTTTGCAGTGTCCACAGGTGCTTTCCCAAATCAGTACGGCTGTATACTTGGCTTCAACATCGTACAAGGACATCCATGTTTCTTGGTCAAGACCGGGCAGGATGATGTTGGGGATGATGTTACCGCACTGGCTGTCTCGCAATTCATCTGCACGGTCCATGACCTTTTTCAGCTGCTCCTCATTCATCCACGTCGCTTGACCCGTGGCGTAGAACGCGTCGATCATGTGGACGAAGATTTTGTCCATGCACATGACCTGAGAAGACTCCGAATTGAAGGTGATGTAATGCGTGATATACTTAAACATCTCATTATTGCCGGCTGTCCGTTCAATTAAGCGATCCGCAGAGTTCAACAACGTGTCAGGAACTTGAGGTAAGACGCGGGTCCAATAGGTATCGAGGATCTGGTGGAAGCTCCCATCGTGCACCAAGCGAGGATCGTCGAAGTCGACGCGGTCCCAGTAATGGTCCAAATACCAGCGGTATTGCAATTCCTTTGAATTGGCGATGTTTTTTGGAGCCTCCGGTATGGCGGGTTCCAACACCATGTTCAAATATTTAGCGAAAAGCTTGTCCGCGTGGACATCCAGAATGCGCTGCTGTTCTGCTCCAACTTCTTCTCCCAGATCTGTCAAAACTTGGCGCGCTTCTTGAATTTGAGCTTCAGTTGCGGTTGAATCGCCCAAGGTTCGTTCATAGGGCGCGGCGATTGCGCGGCGTTCACCAATGAACCCTAGGAATTCATAAAAGACCTTGTTTTCGTCGCTCTCGATGACGTTGACATTGGCAGTCGGATCTGCGGCGTTGGTCTCGATGACAATGTCCTCCGTGACAGCTATAAATTCAAAGTATTTTGGACCCGGAATGACGATGGCGTGCTTGCCACATTGTTCGAAGGGACGGCCAGGGAAGGTCAAGCGTCCTTCAGCATCCGTAACCGTGGTATCGGAGTAATAGAGCTTATTCCCGTAGTAATGCGCCAAGTAAACCGTGTCTTGATTCAATCCATCGACTTGAACTTGAATGGTGTGAGGTGCTTGCGCTAGGCCCATCGTCGTAACCACTGCCATCAATAGGGCGAATGAACCCTTGAATAAGCGTTGATTGATTCTCTTCATCGCTTCCTGTTTCCTTTGTCTCGATAAAATTACTTCTCCGCACCGTCACGTGTTCCGGATTGTTGTTGGTCTTTCTCAACAGCTTGGTGACAATAACCGTACCGTGATTGATCTGGAGATTAGAGGGTATAAAAAAAGCCCGCAATTGCGGGCTTTTCCAATTCGAATTTCTAAAGAAGTTTAACGCTGCACAACCAATCGTTGTGTTGAACGCTTTTCACCAGAATTCACTTCTAAGAAGTAGATACCATTGTTCAAGTCTAATTCAATGGTCTCGCCGCGGTTCATGTTGTTCACAATTTGCTCATGTACCAACTGGCCGTTCAACGCGTGAATTCGCAACATGACGTTGTCAGGTTGGCCTTGAAGGTTGATGTACGTGGCAGCTGGGTTCGGTCCGAATGTAAAGGCGATGTCCTCAGATTCTTCACCGATGCTGGAAGGAACAGAAAGGCTAATGTCGTCAACGTAATAGTTACCAACTGTTGTTCCGTCACCCATGCCAAAAAAGTTGACCCCACCGAATGGAGAGTCGAAAGTGAAGGTGCCAACTTCAACCCCCGCGATGGTAACTGTGATCATGTCGTTGTCTAGGTCTAAGTCATGGCGAACCTCGAACCATTCCCCGATAGGATAGGTGCCTGACCCAACGGTTATCCCGTCCATCACGATTTGCAGGTCACCCGTGAAGGCGAAAGTTGCCTCAAACGCCCAACCTACGCCAGGTGCCTGATCCTCTTGGACATTGTAGTAAGCGGAGTTACCGTCGGTGACGTACATCATCCAAGAACCGACATATACGCCTTCATTGAGGCCTGCGAGCATCACGACGTCCAAAGGACCGCCAGCGGCAGAAGTGGCGAAGATGTGCAAGGAGTTGTCACCGGCATTCGCGTAATCGCTGCTGATTTGAGCGTCGAATTCGGTACCTTCTTGACCGGGTCCCCATGTGATCCACATCGGGTGATCAGAAATGTAATCACCGGCTGCGAAGTCTTCAAATCCTTCTTCGTAAAGGGCTTGGCCAAATGCTGTGAAAGAAAATGCAAGGCCGAGTAAGAGTAAAGTGTTCTTCATGCGTTTGTGTTTCGTAAATGCAATTTAATGAATTTCATTGAGAAAACCGCAGCGCGACCGGCCGCATTACCTTTGCATCATGCTATGGGAAGGAAATTTGCGCAAGCTTGAAACTTCTGCTCATGCCAATGAACGCGGCCAAGTAGCCTATTCATTGCGTGGTGCAGACGTACTCCAAGCACTTCCGTCTGAAGGGATGAACGCGTTGGTGGGTGAGCGGCTTCACATCCATTTCGGAGGCCAAATTAATTGCCGCGTGTCTGGTCAGGTAATCCGAAAAGCCTACGGGGAGGGAATGTCATACCAAGCGTGGTCAGAGCATCCGGCTGCTGTGGAAAGCGTATTACGCCCTGAATTGAGTCGGATTCACGAGGGTATCGCTTTGCGCAACTATGAATGGGAACACCAACACCACAACCAGCCCCATTACGTTTATATCAGCCAGACAGGGGCCTTCAAGGTAGGGGTGACCCGGACCACCAATCGGCCGTTTCGCTGGCACGACCAAGGCGCTGTGGCTGCTGTTGCGATCGCGGAAACGCCGTACCGCCAGTTGGCAGGCGAAATGGAGGTCGTCCTGAAGGAGATATTATCGGATAAAACCAACTTTCGTAAAATGCTCGCGAACGTGCAGGTGGATATACCTGCGCTTGAGGAATGGAAGGAGGAGTGCTTCGAGTACTTGGGTTCGGTCTACGAGCCGTTTTTCATCGATGAGTCGCCTAACACATTTTCCTATCCCGTGCTGAGTTATCCAGAAAAAGTGAATTCGTTGACCTTGGATAAGGTGCCCCACATCGAGGGTACGCTAAAAGGTATCAAAGGCCAATACCTGCTGTTCGATGGGGGGCGGGTAATGAACGTGCGCAGGCACTCCGGTTACCGTGTTCGCATCGATGTCGTATGAAACGGTTAGTTCATTGACGGGTCCACCGGAGCGTTCGCGATGTGATCGAACCCTTCACCCATCTCCGTTATCAATGACTTCCACAATGTTTCATCTTCTGATTCGGTGCTCATGATGGTGTCGACATCGGCGTTTGTAACGAACCACGATCGGCTCTTGATTTCGTCCTCAAGTTGCCCTGGTGTCCATCCAGCATAACCGATAAAAAAGCGTAGTTTGCCTTCAAGTTGAACCCCCGCATCAAGCAGCGACCGCACCCAATCAAAATCACCGCCCATGAATAGGCCGGGTTTCACTGTGATGGCATCCGGGGCACCTTCAATGGTGTGGAGGTAGTACAGGTTCGAATTTTTTACGGGTCCGCCCAAGCTGAGCCGGCATTCCACGGCAGGCAGGTCGTCCAGTAATTCATTCAGGCCCACTTCAATGAAGTTGTTCAACACAAACCCAAAGGAACCCTCTTCGTTGTGCTCACACAGCAAAATGGCCTTTCGGCCAAAGTGCGGATCCGCCATAAAAGGCTCAGCGAGCAGGACCTTGCCAGACTCCGGAATACCATTGGATTTCGGTGTGAAACGAATCATAAGACAAAGTTCTGATTTTTGCAGACAAATAAAAACCGGAACATGCCCTTAATTCCCCGCCTTCAGCTCGTCTTATTGTGCACCATGCTTCTGTTGGTTGATGCGAGCTTCGGCCAGCAACACCCAGCATCCGACCCGCTCATTGTTACCGATGACAACCGAACGCCCACTTGGGGAGAGACCCTGGCGGTTTTTAAGGAACTGGCCAGTGGTTGGGAAGAGGCGTGCCTCATCGAAATCGGCACGAGCGATATCGGTCGGCCCATCCATGCGTTCATCATGACACGTTCGGGGATGACAAG
>CALGDB010000251.1 GCA_937884175.1 uncultured Flavobacteriales bacterium | reverse complement strand
CTAGCCAGCTGAGCTAATCCCCCGTGGTTGTGCCTCCTTTGAAGCGAACGTAAAGATACGCTGATTTGCGCGACGCGCCAAAGCCAAATTTGAGCCTCACGGCATGGCGAAGGCTTCCAAACTCCGAGCCAACGGCAGCTCGACCGCAGTGCATCCGCTTTCATCGCATTGAATCATAAAGGCCGCTTCCGGCAAATAAGATCCTGAGCGCGCGGGATGTTCCTCCTCCAAGGACATCACCCCTTCTCTTACTACTTGGTAAAAATTGCGAGTGCCTGACCACTGCCATGCACCATTCTCCTCCGCACGAACGCGCAATGGAATCAGGACCGAGTCCACTGCGAGTATCCACTCACTGCGGACGTTGAAGCTCTTCACTGGTAGGCCATGCACAACATACATGCTTTGTTTGCGGAGGTTGGTTTCCCGCCCGGGCAGGACATCCTGCAAGGTAAAATCGTCGGCTTGCCAAGCCTTGACAGAACACGTTTCACCGGCAACCACCAAACGAGGTGCATTGCAGCCCTGCAGGGCCACCAGCCCTATGACAACCATTGAAAACCCGAGCGCTATGAACAAAGAGGATTTCATTTAGGCACTAACGCATCAGCCAGACAGGTATTGCTTCACAAGACCCGTTCACCTGCAGCGTATACATACCAGGTCTTAATCCGCTGGCATCTCCGGTTTCCCCATGCCCTTCAAGCACCATACGCCCTGCCGCGTCTGACAGGCTCCAACGGGAACCCGCAGGGACATTGGTAACCGTAAAGGTGCTGCGAACTGGATGAGGGTAGACCGCCATGGACTGCACTCGGCCCCACTCTTCAACAGCTACTGCGTCTTCGCCAATATCAACCTGGACATTGGTCACCGTTTCGTTGTTACCCACCTGAGGGGATGGCGCCACCACCAAGTACACATCGTCCCGCCCATTGGAATAGCCATCTGTGGCACCGATCATCCACAAACGACCGTCGGAGGCGTATAGGATGGCAGCAGGCGTTTCATCCCATTGCGTACCAAACGTGGGACCACCTTGCCATACCCCGCCATCGGTCCATCGCGAAAACAACCACTCGCCTTCACCGAGTCCCAAGTCGTTGGTCGCGGCGATGGTCGCAAAATTGTTGGGACCATACCACGTAATGTCTTCGCCTGCCACATCGACCCCTGAACCCGGGATGGTTTGGAGGATGGTGTCCCCTTGCAGATTCAAGCATGCAAACCCCAATCGCATTCCATCGGGGGTATCTGCATTGAAGAGCATCACAACGGTCGAATCGTGCACATCCACCGCCTTAGCGCTCGTCGGCGATTCGAAGGGTACCGCGTACGTCCACTCTGTGTTGCCAGCCATCGCATCGAAAATTGTACAATGCGCCTGGTCGTTGACGGAGGTAGATACGGCTATGGACCCCCCGATAAACGCGGCATCAGTTACTTCATCCGCTGCTCCGCTGTCCCATGACCACGCACTCTCAAAAATCCATGCATCCTCGCTCCAAGTGTGCAAGGTCACGTGCACATCCCCGCCGCCGGTTGCGTAAGTCGTCCCCACCGACCACAAAGAATCGTTGCGCTGAAGAAGCCGAGCGGGAATGTCCCACGCGTCGGAACCCCACTGCGTCTCGGTAAGCGAATTACCCTCAGCGTCGAGGGTATACCAGCCCCAATCGTAGGCTGCCGAAGCGTTCGCGTACCGAACGCCCAACACGGTAATGAAGCCCGCCCCGTGTTCGACAGCATCGACAGGCTGCAGCAATGGGGTGTCGGAAACAGTTGCGTTCCAAATCGGATTCACGAGCGAATCAAAGCGGTGGATCCACGCATGGGGTTCTTCGTCGGTTGTGCTGTTCGATGAGCTCAGTGCGAGGACGTCACCATCGCCGAGTTCGACCAACCGCAGGCCGCGGTCATCGCGTTGCGCACCATACACGCGCACCTCAACGGTGTCAGCTTGCGCCCAGCCTCCAAAGGCTACACACATGCTCGCCGCAATAAATGCCGTTTCAATCCACTTGAACGGCCGCATGTACGCGTTTCAATTGAGTGAGCAAGTCCTTGAGCTGATCCAGCGGCAACATGTTCGCGCTGTCCGAAAGCGCTTCGCCCGGACGGGGGTGCGTTTCAATGAACACCCCGTTGGCGCCAGCGGCCACGGCTGCCTTGCCTATGGTGGCAATGAGTTCTGGTCGACCGCCGGTGACTCCGGACGATTGATTGGGCTGTTGCAGGCTGTGGGTGATGTCGGCGATGACCGGAGCCATCCTTGCCATCACCGGGAAGCTGCGCATGTCCAAGACAATGTCTTGGTAGCCGAGCATCGTGCCGCGTTCGGTCAGCCAGACGCGCGAGTTACCCGACTCCTGCACTTTGACCACTGCGTGTTGCATGGCTTCGGGCGAGAGGAATTGGCCTTTCTTAATGTTGACCACCTTACCTGTTTGTGAGGCAGCTATGAGCAAGTCGGTTTGCCGGCACAAGAAAGCCGGAATTTGCAGGACGTCGACGTACCCAGCAGCCATCGCCGCTTCTTCTGCTGCGTGAATATCCGTGGTGGTCGGCAGGGAAGAACGCTCGCCTACTTTCGCAAGGATTTCGAGGGCTTTCTCGTCGCCAATGCCAGTGAAACTGTCCAATCTCGAGCGGTTCGCCTTGCGGTACGACCCCTTGAAAATCAGTGGGAGGTCTAAGGCCGCGCAGACTTCGGCGACCCCTTCCGCCACTTCCATGGCGACATCTTCTCCTTCGATAACGCAAGGACCAGCGATGATTTGCAGCCGATTACCTGCTGTCCATCCTGCGTTTTGGAAACATTCCGCTTGGTTCATGGGGTAAAGTTCGTGGTTTCTGGTGGAGTGAATGCGACGGCTTTACAAGTTTTGGTAACGCAGGGTGATGCCACGCCCGTACGCCGCGTTAGAACCCCAACCGAGTGGGTCTTCGATAAACAGCATCCAAGCGTGCTCCCCCGGCTTCCGCCACCGTGCCCAAGCAGCAGGGCGGAACCGGCCCCAGCCGCCAGCGACCAACTGCACACCCGCTTGCCATCGCTTCCCAATGGCCCGTCGGTAACCGGTGACTGCCCTCGGCACGGGCATCCAATCCCCGATTTGTGCCTGTACGTCCCATCCGGAACGCGGTCCGAGGGGATATTCAAACGAAGCGTCCATGCGAAAAGGTATCAAGCCAAACCGATACCGCTCGTTCAACGTGGTAATGATCTCCGATGCACCAGCAGATTCCATGAGTGATTCCACGGACAATCCAGGGCCCGTGAATGTCAGTCCAGTGGTTTCCACCAAGGTATCGACCTGCAACTCGGTCCATTTTGGCGCAACGGTGAACCCCAAGTTTTGAACGCGCAGGTGGAAGGCAAACGGCGCTTCTTCCCGCAGAAAATGCCACTCGGCATTGGTGGCCAACCCCCACGAACCGCCCTCGGCCCACCCCATGTGGCCGCGGACGTATCCGGTCAAATAGTCCAGCCCTTCGCTCACATAAAAGTGCCCGTTACGGATTCGGCCATCCATCGACTGCGTGCAGTACACAAGCCACAATTCCATGCGATTCCGGTTCGCACCTTCCAATCCAATGGCCGCCTGAATCCAAGTTCCCGTTCGAAATCGTGAACCGTCCAACACGTCCCATCGACCGAGGTGTCCGACATTGCCAGTGAATACCAAATCAAACACTTCCGGCGTCCACCGGATGTCGCCGAGGGTTTTGAATTGAAACGAACCGCACAGCCTCGCTTCCGTTTCTTTCCAAGGACGCAAGCTGCGCCAATTCACGGCTACGCCCGAAGTGTATCCAAAAGTGCCCACTTCGCCGGCTTGAGCCGCCTGTGCAGACTCCACCAAGGTTCGATCAATCTGGCCTCCGCGAATGAGCAGTCCGCCCAATTCGCCCGACAGGGCATTGGAACGGTGTTGACCCCACGCCGTGGCTTCCCACGTCAATGAATCGAACTGGCCCTGCGCTGCACAAGCCAGCACCAAAAACAAATATGTGAGCCAGCCCCTCATTGCACACTGACTTGATACGTTCCGTCATATGCCACCTGCAACCGGACCCGCTCCGCACCGGTAAACTGCACTGGACCTTCGGAGGTCATCGCCGCTTCGATGATCAAGATTGCCGGCGAGGCCAAGCGGGCTTCATCGATGGGAATGCGCACCTCGGTGACCTCTGTCATCGGGAAGGCAGCGGCCTCGGCCGAAAACACCTCAGGGTCAATCGCCGGGTCTTCGTAATCCCACGTACCGGTTACGTTCCAATGCACCGGGTAGCCATTTGTGATCCGTACAATGAGTTCGCCAGTAAATCCGGTCAAGTCGGTCCCTTCCAACGCGAGCGAACGGACGACGCGAAAATGCTCAACGGCCCCTTCCAACGGCCATTCAAAGTCGAGGTACAGTTGCGGGGGCTGACGCGTATCGAGAAAATCTTGCCCGCCCGAGACATCGCCAAGCGGATTGAGCAAGGCTTCCCCACTTGCGGTTACAGCCTCAGGCAAGTACCCCAACAAATCAAACAACGACGGCGCTGTTTCAAGCAAATCGACCTCCCAGACGGTCGGTTCCACCTCCCCCCCGCTCCAGTCCGCTCGAGCAATCTGCTGGGGGATACCGAGCGCCGGATGGCTCACGGCGATGCCATCTACCGACAGCGCATCCAATTGCAAACGTATGTCTGCGGCAATGGTATTGCGAAACTGAAGCTTGGCACGCGTGGGCTCGATTTGCAAAAACCCACTAGGAAAGTCCGCGGGCTGGAACACGGTTTTATCCACGTCGAAGGCAACCGTCTCCTGGCCAAAATACCCGCCGACTTGTTCCACGAACATGTCTTGGAAGTTCATCTTCACCCGAATGCTATCGGTTCCATATACCTGCGCCGTATCCGTGATGTCTGCGGGTGTTCCAATGACAAGTTGACTGGCAATTCGGTTGATTTCATTGCCTGAAACGCCGGTCAAATCGATGACCGCTCCGGCCAAATCAATAGTACCCGACTCGGTCTGGAATGCCACGCCGTCGCTCGGGGGCAGCACCACTTTCAACTCCACCGGCTCACCGCCGATGGTCACGCTCGGGAAGTCATACTGCAATTCCACGTAGCCATTGGTGGAACTCTCGACGAGGTAATCGATGCGTCCGCCCGACAGCACGAGCCCTGAAAATTGTTGATCGATTCCCTCAAATACAATGTCCTCCTCTGTATCAAGCAACACCGTTCCGGGAGGCACGGGAAAGGGTCCGCCCGTGAAGTCCGGTGTTAGCTCTTGGGCTACGATGGTATCGGGCAGCTCTGTGAGCGAGGGAATTTCCCAATCGGCAACCGGGCCCTCAAATCGGAGGACCGCCGGCGCACCCTCTTCTACGTCGATGCTGCCATTCTCAGAGGAGACCTCAATGACATCGACCCAACTCCAACCGTCATCGACGAGCGGCAGCGCGACGTCAACTGTCCACGTTATGGGCTCGCGTTTACACCCGAAAGCAACTGCAGAAAGTAGGAGGACGAAAAGCCCTTGCTGGAATCGAATGCAGGTATTGAGGCGTTTCATGGCTCTTGCTTCGCTATATCCGAAAGGGACCAAGGCACCTTCCACGGATCCAGACTCAACCAAACGGCCCAGCCCAACAACAACAAGGATAAGGGAACGAATTGGGGAACGAATTGGGGGACGAAAATAAACAGCAACAAAAAACCAACGACGCCCACAGACAAAATCCACCGGAACCAGTGGCGCCAGCGGCCCTTGGGAAGGAACCAAAGTAAGGGCAATAAGGGCGAGGCCCATAGCATATTCCAATTGCCCCACGTATCGCGGTGATCGGTCAACGCCCACATCGCGAGCAACAACAGACCAAGTACGCCCGCCAACACCTGTATGGCCTTGCCTGCACAAAGCTCCCTTAACGAAGTAGCGCAGCCCGCGCGGTGGCTCAGCAACCGCCGGACCGACCAAACGAGCGTCCACATCAGCACAAGTGCACACCAAATGACCGGATGCGCCAACGCCGGCGTGTAGACTACGCTGCGAAACCACGACCGCTGCGGGGGCAACAATTCTTCCGCAGGCCCGGCAACTGGGCGGCCGTCGAGGGTGGCATATTGCAGTTGTTGCATCAATCCGTCTGGGAGGAAACTCGAACCGCATGGCGGCATCAAGCGGTCGGCACGCGGACCGAGGATGAAGTCGATGCCCGTTTCAATCCACGCATCCCCGTGCATGTACGGACGGAGTGCCTCGCGGAAGGTTATCCCCACTGCAGCATCGGCGGCGCACCCGCTGTCCCAGCGATCGCCAAATACGGCGTGTAGCACTGTCAGTACGCGCCAAGAGCAATTGTCTTCGAAAAACTTGTAGGCGTAAACGCGGTTTTCAGGGAGATAATTCCATTCGAGGAAGGCCACCAGTGCCCGCGCATCGTCCGGCGACAAGGCAAGCGGTTGTTGCAAAATGGCCCGCTCGAAATACATGTATTCACGCTGCAAGGAGGAGAACGGCGATTTGGCCAATCGGTAGTTCAATTCACCGCGCATAAAGCGCAAGTAAAATCCTTCACCGAACTCAAACGTACCGTAGTTGTAAGTCCAATCCACTGGTGGCGTCTGGCCAGGATCGAACACGCGGATGGCCGTGTGCCCCCAAGCGCTGTACAAGTCTGGTCCGGGTGAACCTGTGAGCACAGACACTTCCACCTCATCTGTCCAATTGCCCTGGGCGGCAGCGGCGGG
>CALGDB010000250.1 GCA_937884175.1 uncultured Flavobacteriales bacterium | reverse complement strand
GTGGTGGAGAGTCGACCGACCAAGCACCGGCTTCAATGGGCGTCAGTTCAGGCTTTTTTTTTTCCGCCTCAGTAAACGAAGCGAGCTGCATTAAGGTCAATTCGACAAGCAGCCGTTGGTGATTGCTCCCCTTGTACTGCACGTCGGCTTGGTTGACCGCATCCAATGCTCGCACCAAGAACCGCAGGTCCACACTCGCGGACTGGGTACTGAATTGCGCTTTGACATCGTCCGTCACTTCCATCAAAGCCACCGTGCTGGCGTCTTTGCTCATGAGCAAGTTGCGCAAATGCGCCCCGAGCCCCGTGATGAAGTGGTGCGGATCGAAGCCGCGGGAAATGATGCCATCGAGGATGAGCAGCGCTTTGGCGACTTCCGCCTCCCGAACAGCGTCGACCACATCGAAGTAGGTTTGTTGGTCGAGGACGTGGAGGTGTTCCGCAACGGTGGCGTAGTCGAGTTTTTTGCCGGCAAAAGCGACGAGCTGGTCAAAAATGCTCAACGCATCGCGGAGTGCACCATCTGCCTTAACGGCCACTACATGCAGCGCAGCTTCTTCGGCTTCTATCCCCTCCTTTGCGCAGATGCCCTTGAGGTGCTCCACCATGTCCGGCACAGTAATGCGGTGGAAGTCGAAGATTTGGCATCGCGACAAGATGGTCGGAAGGATCTTGTGCTTTTCGGTGGTGGCCAAGATGAAGACCGCATGCGGAGGTGGTTCTTCGAGCGTCTTCAAAAACGCATTGAAGGCCGCCTGGGACAGCATGTGCACCTCGTCGATGATGTAGACCTTGTACTGTCCTTGTTGCGGGGGGATGCGCACCTGATCCACAATCGACCGGATGTCTTCGACCTTGTTGTTGGAAGCGGCATCCAACTCGAAGACGTTGAACGCGTAATCCTCCTGGTCGTTCGCGTCAAACCCGTTGATGGCGCGGGCGAAAATGCGCGCCGACGTGGTCTTGCCTACGCCCCGCGGACCGCAGAAGAGGTACGCTTGTGCGATTTGCTCTTGGTCAATGGCCTGCTTGAGGGTGCGCGTGATGCTGTCTTGCCCGACGACCGCGTCCCAGTGTTGCGGGCGGTACTTCCGTGCGGACACGGTATATTGCGGTTGTTGAGCGGTTTCCATTGGTCATGCGAATATCGCACGCATTCGAATGCATCGCCAAACCGCTTTATGAACAGGTTTCCCACGGAGAAACCCTTGGTTTTTAAGGTTCTTCTCTGTACTTTTGCCCCCCATTATTTTAAACCCGTTCTACATGAACCGTTACGAAACTGTTTTCATCATGACTCCCGTGCTATCTGCCGAGCAGGTAGCGGAAACAGTAGAGAAGTACAAGGCGTTTCTCAAAGAGCACAAAGGAATCATTGTGCACGAGGAAGCTTGGGGATTGCGGAAGCTGGCTTATCCCATCCAGAAAAAATCAACTGGTTTCTACCAGTTGCTGGAGTTTGAAGCCGATGCATCTGTTGTCCTGCCCTTCGAAACTGAATTCCGTCGGGACGAGCGCGTCATTCGCTTTTTGACTACGCGAATGGACAAGTACCACGTTGCCTACGCTGAATCGCGCCGCAACAAATCCAAGGAGGCTCCTGCCCCCGCTCCCGAAACCACCGAAGAGGCTTAATTCTTAAAACGACACTACCATGGCTGACAAGAACGTACGTTACCTGAACCCCATCAGCATTGACACGCAAAAGGAGAAGTACTGTCGCTTCAAGAAGAAGGGCATTAAGTACATCGACTACAAAGACGCGGACTTCCTGCTGATGTTGTGCAACGAGCAAGGCAAGATATTGCCCCGCCGATTGACTGGAACTTCATTGAAGTACCAGCGCAAGGCGTCTCAAGCAATCAAAAAAGCACGCCACCTGGCCTTGATGCCTTACGTGGCGGATAACCTCCGATAATCCTCAACGATCATGGAAATTATTCTCAAGCAAGACGTCGATCGACTCGGCAGCAAGCACGATACCGTGACCGTGAAGAGCGGATACGCCCGCAACTTCCTCATCCCTCAGGGCATGGCGATTGCGGCGACACCATCCGCCAAGAAGGTGGTTGCAGAGGTGATCAAGCAGCAAGCGCACAAAGCCTCGAAAGCGATGGAAGAAGCGCAGGCATTGGCCACCAAGCTCGAAGGCTTGTCGCTCAAGATTGGAGCGAAGGCCGGTGAGAGCGGAAAGATTTTTGGTTCTGTCAACTCCATTCAAATCGCGGAATCCATTCAGGCAGCCGGATACGACGTGGAGCGCAAGACGATCAACATCGCAGAAGACAGCATCAAAGAACTCGGCGAATACGAAGCAGTTGTAAGGCTGCACAAGGAAGTCACGGCCACCGTGAAGTTCGAAGTCGTCGCCGACTGATTCTACAGCATTGAGAGGAAAAGCCAGACCCTCGGTCTGGCTTTTTTTGTGCCCGACCGTTCCCCCCCGGCTGCCGCCCCGCCCTACCTTTGTTTCAGATGAAGTTCGACCTCCAAAGTGAATACCAGCCGGCCGGCGATCAGCCCCAGGCCATCGCCGAGTTGGTGGAGGGGGTCAACAACGGAACCCAAGCGCAAACCCTCCTCGGCGTCACGGGGTCCGGCAAGACCTTCACGATGGCCAACGTCATCGCAGAGACCGGACGGCCCACCTTGGTTCTGAGCCATAACAAGACCCTCGCCGCTCAGCTCTACAGCGAGTTCAAGGAATTCTTCCCCAACAACCTCGTGGAGTACTTCGTCAGCTACTACGACTATTACCAGCCCGAGGCGTACATCCCCACGACCAACACCTACATCGAGAAAGACCTCGCCATCAACGAGGAAATCGAAAAGCTCCGACTGAGCACCACCTCGGCGTTGCTCAGCGGCCGGCGCGACGTCATCGTCGTCGCCTCCATCAGCTGCATCTACGGCATCGGCAACCCGGTGGAGTTTCACAAGAGCGTGATTCCATTGAAGGTGGGACAGAAATGGGGCCGCAACGCCTTCCTCCACACATTGGTCAGCGGGCTGTACAGCCGCACGCGTGCGGAGTTCAAACGCGGAACCTTCCGGGTCCAAGGCGATACCGTTGACATTTTCCTCGCCTACGCCGACCACGCGTTACGTGTGCATTTTTGGGGCGATGAGATTGAGCAATTGGAAACCATTGATCCGGAATCAGGGTCGCGGCTTCACGGGTTTGACGACATCATCATTTACCCAGCTAATCTGTTTGTCTCCAGCAAATCCACCACCGATCAAGCCGTGTGGGAAATCCAGCAGGACCTCGAAAAGCAAAAGCAATTCTTCACCGAACAAGCCAAATACCTCGAAGCCAAGCGCCTTGAGGAACGCACGCTGTACGACCTGGAGATGATCAAGGAAATTGGATTCTGCAACGGCATCGAGAATTACAGCCGCTACTTCGACCGGCGCCAACCCGGTGAACGTCCGTTCTGCCTACTCGACTACTTCGCCGATGACTTCTTGCTCGTCGTCGATGAGAGCCACGTGACGGTGCCGCAAATAGGAGCGATGTTCGGCGGGGACCGTTCGCGCAAGACCTCATTGGTGGAATACGGATTTCGCTTGCCATCTGCCTTGGACAACCGCCCACTGAAGGCGGATGAATTCGACACCATCACCAACCAAGTCGTCTACGTCTCCGCCACGCCTGCGGATTACGAATTGGAGCAGTCCGAGGGCATCATAGTCGAACAGGTCATCCGCCCCACGGGCTTGCTCGATCCGCCGATTGACGTGCGGCCCTGCACCCACCAAGTGGACGACCTCATCGGAGAAATCCGCACGACCATCGAGCAAGGCGACCGCGTGTTGGTCACCACCTTGACCAAGCGCATGGCTGAAGAGCTCACCAAGTACCTCGACCGACTCAGCATCCCCGCTCGGTACATCCACTCCGACGTGAAGACATTGGACCGCGTCGAAATCATCCGCGAACTGCGGGACGGCGTGTTTGATGTGCTGGTCGGCGTCAACCTTTTGCGGGAGGGCTTGGACATTCCCGAAGTTTCGTTGGTGGCCATCATGGACGCCGACAAAGAAGGCTTCCTGCGCTCCGATCGTTCCCTGACCCAAACAGCGGGACGTGCTGCGCGGAATGTCAACGGCCGCGTCATCATGTACGCCGACTCCATTACAGAATCCATGGCGCGCACCATCGACGAGACGCAGCGGCGGCGCAAGAAACAAGAAGCCTTCAACGCGGAGCACGGGATTGAACCGCAGCAAATCCGCAAGCAGAAGAAGACCATCTTCGAGCAGAGCCCGCAAGTGGATGACCGCCCGCGTCACATTGCAGCCGAACCCGGACCGGCACCGACCGATCCGGTGTGGGAGACCATGAGCGACGAGGCCCTCGAAAAGTCCACCTTGCACACCAAGCAGCGCATGGAGGCAGCGGCAAAAGAATTGGACTTCATGGAGGCAGCACGTCTCCGCGATGAGTACTTTGCCTTGAAGGAAATCATGGACAAGCGAAAAGCCGCGCAATGACACCCAACCGACTTACCCCTGACGCCTTTCGCGAAGCGCCCAAAACGCAGGTGCGCGTCGTGCTGGAGAACATCCGTTCGGGCTTGAACGTGGGGGCGTTCTTTCGCACCGGCGACTGCCTGCGCATTGACGGCATCGACTTGTGCGGGTACACCGCGCATCCGCCGCAACGCGACATCCTCAAAAGCGCGCTCGGCGCCACCGAACACGTCGCGTGGACGGCGCACGAAAATTCGTTGGATGCCATCGTCGCGCTGCGGGAGCAAGGTTTTGCCATCGCTGCCATTGAGCAGACCGAGAACAGCACCTCCCTCCTGGATTGGCACCCTGAGCCCGGTAGCAAATGGGCCTTCGTTTTTGGCAATGAAGTGCGCGGGGTTGAAGCCGACACGGTGGCCGCCTGCGATGTGGCTTTGGAACTACCGCAATTCGGGGTCAAGCAGAGCCTGAATGTCAGCGTGTGCGGCGGCATCCTGTTGTGGGACGCCGCACAGAAAATCGGTCTGCCCGCGTAATCAATCAGCCAGGCTGCCGGTCACCAGCATGCCCAACCACCGTTCCAAGTTTGCCTTTACTTCGTCTTGCTGCTCATCCGTCATGTTGCGGATGCGCGCGGTGCCGTGGCTTTGGTCTTCCAAGAAATAGTACAAGGCGTCCCGTGCGTCGTTGGGCGGCATGGCGGTGGCACTCCAGGTGTCCAACGCGCCGTTGATGTAGATAAAGGCATCCCCGTTGGCCTGCACCCAGTCGTAGACGTTTTGGGCCAGCTCGCCCCCGTCGTACGGCACCTCCATACGCTCCGGCGTGAAGATGGCTGATGGGTGCGGCGAAATGGGCAACGCTCGCAGCAGGCCTTCAAAGGCTTCCGTTTCGTAGCTATAGTATCCGTACTCCACCGCACATTGGTAGTAATGCGAGGCGTAGTTTTCCATGCCATCGTCCGAGAAGAAGGACAATCCGCTTACGTCGAGAAAATGATCCAAGACTTCATCAAGCCGCCCGTCCGCGTCCGGAATGGCATCGCAATCGGACCCCCATTGCCAAAACGAAAACGGATACTCCAACACCGCATACTCAAACGCCTCCTCGACGGATAAGTAGTTGAACCGCAATTCTTGGCCCTTGGCGTGCCAACGCAAGCGCAACAGGCTCTCATCGTAATCGGTCAAGATGCGCCGTTGGATGGCTTCAATGTTTTTTCGGCATTTGCGCGAGCCCACACTGTTGAGGAAGGCGTAGATCCGTTCGTCCTCCAGCGCCAAGTTCACGGGCGCCACGTAGGGCACACTAGCTGCAACATCTTCCGGGAAAAAGTACCGGTAGAAAATGGTCGTCTGGCCGCCTTTGCTGATGCCAGAAGCCACCCAAGGTCCGGTGAAGTATTCGCCGAGCACAGTGCGGATGCGGTGCAGGTCCTGCGCGGCCTGCGTGATGTTCAAGTACGCATAGTCCATCGAATCGGGCACGCTTTCTCCGTAATACCGATGCTCAACGATGACTTGGTTGGCTCCAATCGACGTCGCCAGTTCACTCGGGTAATTGATGCTGCGGCCGTACCCCTCTGTCACGAGGACCGTTGGACGGGCGGGATCCATTTCCGTTACATACACGCGCTGGTAAAAACTCCCTGCCTCCGGATTGGCGTGGTCCAAGGGCTGTTCAAACTGCAGTGCCCACGCTGTTTCGGAAGGAGCCCAGGGGGCGGCCATTGGTTCAAACCGAATGCCGGGCATATCAAACAAAAACGCTTCGCAGGAGCGTCCTTCATCTTGCGTCCACGAGGTGAACGGAATGGCAACAACCATCGCAGTCAGCGCCATCCATCGAGCAGTTTGTATCATGGAGTCAAGGTACCTTACTCGGACCGGCCCTGCAATAAAAAAGCCCCAGCGGTGTGCCGGGGCTTTTCAAATTCGTTTCGGGAGGCCTTAGAGGCCGATGGCATCCCGCATGTCGCGGAATTCCAAATCCTTCTCGGCCTTCTGGCGGAGGTTGGGATCTTTGGCCAATGCCTCGCCCAAGTGCTCCTTGACGCCCGCGGAGTCGTTCAAGCGCGCACAGGCAACGGCCATTACGTAGCTCGCAACAGCGCTATCGTCGTCGGCGTTTTCCAATGCTGTCTTCGCTCCGGCAGCATCGCCGTTCAGCATCTTAGCCAATGCCACATTCACAGAGCTCACACGGCCCATGTTCGAAATGGCAGATGCGTAATCGCCCTTTTGGATGAGGATGATGCCCTTGTTGTAGCCCACTTCAGGACCGGCACCCGCCGCCTCATTCAATAACTTCATCGCTCCGTCGATGTCACCGTTTTGGCGCGTCAACGCCGCCACGTTGTTGACGACTGCTTTGTTGCGCTCCAACTCCAGCGCTTGCTGGAACACCTCACCTGCTTGGTTCATGCGGCCCATTTGCGCCAAGCACCAACCGGCGTTGTTGTAGCCACGGAAGTCGTCGGCGTGCACACGTGCGGCGCTTTGGTAAATGGTCAACTTGTCGTTGAGGTCTGCGAACAAGGTAGCCGCGTAAAGCAGCTCATCAGCGGTCAATGAATCCGGCATGCTCATGCAGTAATCCATCAACTCCTCATCGGTGTATCCCTCAACATCGTACGAGACAACCATCTGCGAGCGACGCAGCTCAGGAAGGATTTCCTTCTCAATTGCTTTGTACGTCTTGGCGATGTTTCGAATTTCTTCTTCGCGCTTGTTTTTGTCAGAGTACATTTCAAGCACGCGCAGAATCAAGTTCTTGTCTTCGATGACAGACGCCTGCATCAAGGACTTGAATCCCTGCCAGTCTTCCCCTTTGGGGACCAAATCGTAGAAGGCCTCGTCAGCGGTCAACTTCTTGCGCTTCATTTCGCGGGTCATGGACGCTGCTGCAGAATTCGCGCGGTCGCTGGCCAAATCCTCATTCAAGGTGATCTCTCCTTCAGGTGATGCATAGGCTTCGATGCGTGCTCCAGTAATAGTGACACTATCCGCATCTACTGAAAGTTGAATCAACTCCTTCAACGCTTTCCAATCAGCATCGCGCAGCTCACCCGAACGCACATTTGATGAATTGACGCTGTAGTTCACCGTCACCTCCTCCGTGTACGTGATGACCCGCTGGAAGTTGTCTTCCACGGGAATGAATTGGTCATCAGCTTGCACCCACAGCGGGGTGGTGATGACCCCGGCTCCTACAACAAACGGCGCGAACGTGGCGCTCTTGTTGCCCTGCGTTCCTGAGATGACAACAGCCATCTCGGCGGCGTCCTCCATGGCTGGATCAAACGGCACCGATGACGAGTAGGAAAAGGACTTGCCCGATTCAAACGGCACGATCGTGAAGTTGCCAGCGGCATCCTCGCCCTGGAAACCCTCGCTTTCGAAGGAAGCGCTACCGCCTTCCCAGGTCAGAACCGGAGTGGCTTCCACGCTGACCTTCTTGCCGAAGTACTTCGCTGGGAATCGACCCGTCACTTCCAATTCAACTTGGTCGCCACGGAGAATGAGGGGCTCAGGAGAAGCCTCGAGGCCCATGGCTTCGATTTCTTTTTCCATGCTGCCCAATCCGGCGCAGCCCGCTAAAAACAAAAGAGAAGCAACGAGGCCTGCAAAGGACCACTTGCTTGGGTTGGTGTAACAGTTCATACTTTATTGTGAATCTTCAAATTCGAGACAAAACTACGGAATCTCCGCACATCCTCAGCTATTTACAACGCCCATGGAGGCAAACTTTCGGATGCGCTGGTCAATTCGCTTATCGGCGTCCATTGGCACCAGCTTGTTGAGGTACTTTTTGATTTCCTTTTTGACCTGTGCAAACATGGCGTCACGGTCGGCATGCGCGCCGCCAAGCGGCTCGGGAATGATGCCGTCTACGAGGCCCAATTTCTGCATGTCTGTACCGGTCAGTTTCAATGCTTCTGCCGCTTCCATCTTGTGGTCCCAGTTGCGCCAGAGGATGGACGAACAGGACTCAGGACTGATGACAGAGTACCACGTGTTCTCCAGCATCAACACGCGGTCACCGATGCCGATACCCAAGGCACCTCCGGAAGCCCCTTCGCCGATGACAATGCAGATGACTGGTACGCGCAATTGGCACATTTCAATCAAGTTGCGGGCAATGGCCTCGCCCTGTCCGCGCTCCTCAGCCTCCAACCCGGGAAAGGCCCCCGGGGTGTCGATCAAGGTCACGATGGGGCGATTGAATTTCTCCGCCAATTTCATGAGGCGCAGGGCCTTGCGGTAGCCTTCGGGGTTAGCCATACCGAAGTTGCGGTACTGGCGCATCTTCGTGTTGACGCCTTTTTGCTGGCCGATGAACATGACGCTCTGGCCGTCAATGAATCCAAATCCACCCACCATCGCCTTGTCGTCCTTCACCGTTCGGTCGCCGTGGAGCTCCATGAAGTCGCCTTCGGTGAGCGCTTCGATGTAGTTCAAGGTATACGGACGATCCGGGTGACGGCTGACTTGAACGCGCTGCCACGGCGTCAAGTTGGAATACACCTGCTCGGTGACTTCACGGATTTTGCTTTCTAAATCTTGCGCGAGCGACTCCATGTTCACGTCGCTCTGTTCCTGCAAGTCGCGTGCCTGCGTGAGCTGTTCCCGCAGCTGACGAATCGGCTCTTCAAATTCCAAGTAATTCATGCATGGAAGGTTTTGCAAGAACAAAGATGCAACAACTTTCTAAGCCGAAAGCATCCGGAATCATTGGCTTGCTAACAAGGTCTCCACCATATTTCGGACGGCAATGCCGCGGTGGCTGATGGCGTTTTTTTCGGCGGGACTCATCTCGGCAAATGTGCGGTTCTCCCCTTCAGGAATGAACACCGGGTCATAGCCAAATCCATCGACCCCGCTCCGCTCCTGCGCGATGCGCCCTTTGCATACCCCCTCGACTCGCTCCTCCACGCCACCGCGCACCAGGCAAATCGACGTTCGGAATTGCGCTCCACGGTGCTCGGTACCGCCGAGTTTCTCCAACAGTTTGGCCATGTTTTGCGTTGCATCGGCATCTTCCCCAGCATACCGCGCAGTGCGCACGCCCGGCTTGCCGTTCAACGCCTCTACCTCGAGGCCAGTATCGTCGGCAAAACAATCCAATCCATAGTGTTCCACCACGTGCATGGCTTTGATGCGCGCATTGCCTTCAAGCGTTTCCGCAGTCTCGGGAATCACTTCGTGGCATCCGATGTCAGTGAGGGTCTTGATGACATAAGCATCCCCCAACATTTGCTGCACCTCACGGGCCTTGTTGGGGTTGTGGGTGGCAAACACCAACACGGGTTTTTCTGTAGAATTCTTCATGTTCTTGGTCGTTTCCATTTGCCGCTCGCGGTGGTCTCGAGGGGCATCCATTCAATGCGCTTCGGGGCGTGGTGTGGCGGCAAGTTCGTCCGTGCCCACTCATTAATGCGTTCTCGTTCCCGCTCGGCATCGGCGGGTTCGCCTGCTGCGTGGATACGGAGCACCAGGGCTTGTCCCCACTGTGGATGGGGTTCGCCGTAGCACTTGAACGGCCCGTCGATGGTAGAGGTTAACTCGCGCTCAACCGCTGCGGGATGGATTTTGATGCCCCCTGAATTGATCACGTCGTCTAAACGACCGAGCCAACGGAACGACTGAGCGTTTTGGATTTCGGCCGCGTCGTTCGTCTGAAGTGTTCGACCGTCCGGACCTTCAATGCGCAGGGCGTTCCGATCATCGGTTGAGACGGTAAATCCGCGAAGGCATTGGAAGGTGTCTTCGTGATTCGGGTGCAGTTGCCGCACTGCAAAATGGCTGATAGTTTCCGTCATCCCGAACCCCTCATGGACCACCGGACCGCCTTGGGCTCCGTTGAGCCAAGCTACCGGGGCTTGCCCCCCTCCAACGAGCAGCTGTTTGCAACTGGCCCATTCGTCCGAATACGCCTGCTGCCACGCTTGCGCTTGTCCTGGAGTTAGCGCTGCGAAGTCAAGGTCGGCACCCAACTGCGGGGTCGATTGGGGCTGCACTGCGGTGAGGTTCCATCCGCCCACATCTGCGCGCACCACCATCATCATGCCTCCAATGAATTGAACGGGCATGGCCAATCCCGCCTGCGTGCCGGGTATCAATCCGAAGTGAGCGATGGTGCGGCGGGCGCTTTCGACCATGTCCGACTTGGCATGCGAGAGCGGTCGGGGTTCTCCCGTTGAACCTGAGGTCTGGACAGCGATGGTAACTTCTTCCCCCCACCAACGCTCCAGAAAATCCACAATGGCGCCTTGCCAAGGCGCTTGCACGGCGTCACGCATGGAACCCAGGGAGTCCGGCTGCATGGGCCAGCTTTGGCCGGCAAATGTCAACGTACCCCTCATCCCGTGGTAAAAAATTCGGTCAGATTCGGCCACTGGCCGCCTGCATGGTTGATCAATTGGCCGCCTTCCACTTCAAGGGTTCCGGGTACGTTGTTGGTGAAGAGCCCCCCGGTTCCCAGTCCCTGCAGCAGCAATGGATTACGCGTGCGCACACCATTCTTGGCCCATTGTGCGATGGCGTACAAGCCGAGGTTGGATTCCAAGGCAGAGGTTGCCCAC
>CALGDB010000249.1 GCA_937884175.1 uncultured Flavobacteriales bacterium | reverse complement strand
CGGTCGGTGTAGGCACAGCAGTGCACTGATGAGGGTGCTTTTGCCGGACCCCGAAGCGCCGACGATACCGTGCACCTTGCCGTGTTGGAAGGCGTGGGTAAGATTTTTCAGCACCGGCTGTTCAAGGGCCTCGTACCCCAGCGTGAGCTCCTTCGCGAGGATGTCAACCTTTGAAGTTGCTGTTGCCATACTGGTTGGTTTCTCCCGCTTGATTTCAGGGCTGGAACCCCCCTTCTCCATGGCCTCAAGGACATGGACGTAGCTTCTCATGGACATGATTGCGCTGTTGAGCCGGCTCATGGAAGGCATGATTCGGTAGGCGCTGATGGCCATGAAGGTTAACAATTCCAGGAAGCCGGCCTGGGGTGTTCCTTGCATCAACGCGATGATGATGGAGCCTGCGACGGCAGTCACGGCCAGCACTTCGTATAGTTTGGACGGGCTGACCTGGAGCACCGTGGTGTTGCTTTGGATGCGGAAGATCCGCTTCCGATCCGTCAAATAAGCATCGCGAACCGCATCCGAAGCGCGAAAAGTGATGACTTCGAGAAAGCCGCGAATGGCGTTGGTGATGAGGGAATTAGTGTGCGGTTCGAGTTGCTTCAGTGAGCGGCTGTACCGCGCGAGCCGTTGCTTGGTCAGCGTGCGAATGATGGTTGCACCGGTCAGAATCAATCCCGCAATACTGAGAAAGACAAGCGGATTGTAGTACAACAGCCCGCCGGCAATCAGCGAAATGACGGTGATCTCGCTGATGATGAGCACCCCACCGACCATGAATAACCGGGCAAAGTTGATGGGCCAAGTGTTGATTTCAGCGAGCAAGCGGCCTGAGTTGGACGAGCGCATGCGTTCGAGGGACTTCGAGAAATGGTGGGTCCATAGCAATCCGGACAGCCGGTGTGCCACGGAGAATGAGAAGCGAGCCTGGAATAGGTTGACCGCGAGTCCGAACAGCGCCTTGAACAAAAATGCGCTGATCATGATGGCACACAACAAGATGAGGAACCGCTCGGGTGTGTCAATACCGATCGTGCTGGTGATTTCGAAGGTGCGGTTGAGGTAGGCGTTGGTCTGAATCGTTTCGGGTTGAACAACGAGCCCAATCACCGGAATGATGACCGCGAGCCCCAAAATCTCCACAAGGCTGTTGGTGAAGATGCTCAACAGCAAAAACACAGAGCGCTT
>CALGDB010000248.1 GCA_937884175.1 uncultured Flavobacteriales bacterium | reverse complement strand
CTGGACAAAGCGTCAGATTTGGTGGAATTCAAGGAACGGCTCGAGGACCGGTTTGGCCCCTTGCCGCAGGAAACGGAGGACCTCATCGAAACCATTCGATTGCGATGGTTGGCCGAGTACTTGGGGATGGAAAAAATCATGCTCAAAGGCGGGAAGATGATTGCTGCCTTCATCGCTGACGAGGACAGCCCGTTCTTCCAAGGCCCGACGTTTGTGCGGATTCTCAACTACCTCAAGCACCACGCCCGCGACACCAAGATGTACCAGCGCAACAACGCCCTGCGCATGAGCATCGAAAATATCACCAGCCCCCTCACCGCATTGCGCATTCTCGAGGACATCGCCGGTTTACGTGCCGAAGAAGCCGCTCCAGATTACACCCCACCTGAAGCCCTTACGGATGGGAAGTAAGTCCGCCTCCGATTTTGCGGTGATGGATTTTTCGTCCCAGCAGCGCTTTGTGGACGGGCAAATCCTGCTCATCGACAAGCCCCTTGAGTGGACCTCATTCGACGTGGTCAACAAGCTCCGGTGGGCCCTGCGCAACCACCTCGGCGTAAAGAAATTCAAAGTCGGCCACGCCGGCACCCTAGACCCGCTCGCCACGGGTGTGCTAGTCATTTGCACCGGCCGCGCCACCAAAGCCATTGAGGGCCTTCAGTCTGACACCAAAGCCTACACCGCGACCATTCGACTCGGCGCCACCACCCCGTGCTTGGACGCAGAATTGCCCGTGAGCGAGTGGGTAGATACTCAGCACATCGACAAAGCATCAATCGTCGCTGCTGCCGTGCAGCAAACCGGCACCATTGACCAAATGCCACCGCTCTACAGCGCCAAAAAAATCAAGGGGCAAAAGGCTTATGCCGTGGCCCGAAAAGGCGGCGACATCGAACTGAAGGCCGCCACCATCGATATCTCACGGTTTGACATTTGTTCGGTCGAGGCCCGCACCATGGACGGCCACGCGGTGGTGGACGTCACGGCTGAAATCGACTGTTCTAAGGGCACATACATCCGCGCGATTGCTCGGGACCTCGGCAACGCACTGGGGGTCGGTGGGCACTTGGTCGGCTTGCGAAGAACGCAGAGCGGCGCTTATAGCATTGACGCGTGCAGGTCATTGACGGAGGTGCTTTCAGCTATAGAGGCCACCCCGATTTGACCAGGTCCGGCAGCGGTTGACCTTTGATTGCGAATTCCGTAGATTTGACGCCTTATTCAGCGCCATGAAGTTATCTTCCTTCAAATACGAAATTTCACCCGACCTCATTGCTCAAAGGCCCCTCGAAAACCGAGACGACAGCCGCTTGATGGTCGTCCATAAGGACACCGGAAAGATTGAGCACAAGATGTTTAAGGACGTCCTGGATGAATTCGATGAAGGCGATGTGTTTGTGGCCAACGACACCAAGGTTTTCCCAGCCAAATTGTACGGCAACAAGGAGAAGACCGGAGCCGTTATCGAGGTGTTTTTGCTTCGAGAACTGAACCGCGAAAGCATCCTGTGGGATGTACTCGTGGACCCCGCCCGTAAGATCCGCATCGGCAACAAACTCTACTTCGGCGAGAACGATGAGTTGGTAGCTGAGGTCATCGACAATACTACGTCACGCGGCCGGACCCTGCGTTTCTTATTCGACGGTTCGTACGAGGAGTTCATGGAGGTCATCTCCAGTTTAGGTGAGACCCCCATCCCCAAGTACCTCGAGCGGGAAGTGGAACCAGAAGACCGTGAGCGTTTCCAGACGATTTACGCCGATAAGCTCGGTGCCGTCGCCGTTCCCACCGCCGGTTTGCACTTCTCAAAGCAACTGCTGAAGCGCCTCGAAATCAAGGGCATCGACCTAACCTTTTTGACCCTTCACATTGGCTTGGGTACGTTCCGTCCGGTTGAGGTAGAAGACCTGACCAAGCACAAGGTGGATTCCGAGCAGCTCATCATCCCCGAGGATTGCGTTGCGCGCGTGAACCGCGCCAAAGCGGAAGGCCGTCGGGTCGTTTCCATAGGAGCCACAGCCATGCGCGCCATGGAGACTTCCGTGAGCACCACCGACACGCTGAAGCCATACAACGGGTGGACGAACAAGTTCATCTTCCCCAAGTACGATTTCAAAATCTCGGATGCCTTGATCACCAACTTCCATACGCCCCAGAGCACCTTGCTCATGCTCAGCTCAGCGTTTGGCGGCTACGACCTCATCATGGCGGCGTACAACGAAGCCATGAAGGAGAAGTACCGCTTCTTCGCGTACGGTGACGCGCTATTGATTCGATAAGCCTCAATGCGTCCCTTTGCGCGCATTTGCAAATTTTCTGCGGAGCATTAGCCGTGGATGAACGAACTTCGTCGAAAACCAACGGTTATTGACGATATGAACTTCTTACTCTCTCCCATTAGAGGTGCCCTCGGTGTGGCTTTTGCCCTCGCCCTCGGTGTTTTCATGACAAGCACTGGCATCGCTGAGCCCCAGCCTGAATTGGCCATCGGCTCCAAAGCCCCGCTTGCCGACGTGCTCATGATGAACGTGAACGGCACGCAAATGAGCCTCAATACAGCCGCCGGTCCCAACGGATTGCTCGTGGTTTTCAGCTGCAACACCTGCCCCTTCGTTGTGGGCAACGGCGAAAAGAGTGACGGCTGGGAAGGCCGCTACAACGAG
>CALGDB010000247.1 GCA_937884175.1 uncultured Flavobacteriales bacterium | reverse complement strand
GAACGGCTGGACGGTCGTCTATTCTGCCGGTTTTCCCCCAGCGGTTGAGTTGCGCCGTGCCGTCCTTGAAGAGCACGGCATACCAGCGGTGGTGCTGAACAAGCGCGACAGCAGTTACCTGTTTGGTTTTGTGGAGTTGCTCGTTCAGGAAGAAGATGCTACCCGCGCCGCATCGCTGATCGCGGGCGCATCCCTCGGTTCGGATTCGTAACATTGTGCCATGAATGAGACCTTAGTTCGTAGCCTTTCCGGCGCCGTATTCGGTGCGCTGGTGATTGGGCTGGTGTACTACAGTCCTTGGACCAATACGTTGCTGTGGGCCTTCGTGTCCACCATGGCGGTGCGTGAATTCAAAATGGGATCGAAGCGTGCGTCGCTCGCTACCGTGTGGGGCTTTGCAGCGTTCGTGGCGTTGTGGATGTGCATCGTAATTGGGTTGCCTTGGCAATATTCCGGTGCGTACGAACCTTCGGTTGTATTGAGCTTAGTTTTCACGATTTGGGCGGCAGACTCGGGCGCGTATTTCGTCGGTAAACCGTTGGGCAGGCACAAGCTCATGCGCAGCGTTTCGCCGGGTAAGTCGTGGGAAGGCCTGATCGGTGGTGTTGCCAGTGCCGCTATAGTGGCGTATTTCCTGTGGGGTGCAGCGTTGCTCTGGGTGGGGCCGTTGTTCGCCGTGCTCGGGACTGCGGGAGATCTCTTGGAAAGCAGCTGGAAACGCCGCAACGGCCTCAAGGATTCCGGGGCGATTATGCCGGGCCACGGCGGCGTGATGGACCGGTTTGACGGTTTTGTATTGACGGCACCGGTGTACTTCGTCCTGTTACCTTTGCTGCCTTTCGAATTTGCATTAAAAGCCATTTTGCCATGACGTTTCACAGAGAAGGAGTCGCCACGTTGGCCTTTGTTTTGGTGATCGGTTCAGGCCTTGTTGCGGCCGCACACATGTGGTTACCTGAATGGGCCTTTTACCTAATTTGTGTGGGGGTAACCGTGGTGCTCGCTTTGGTGGTGAACTTTTTTCGGATGCCAACGAGGCAAATTGGAACCCTGAGTCCACAGGAAATCCTCGCGCCCAGCGACGGCAAGGTTGTCGTTATCGAAAAAGTACACGAGCCGGAATGGTTCAAAGACGAGCGCATTCAAGTGAGCATCTTCATGAGCCCGTTGAATGTCCATGCGCAGTGGTCGCCCATTGCTGGAAAGGTGAAGGCTGCGCGCTATCACCCCGGAAAGTACCTCGTGGCTTGGCACCCGAAGAGCAGCACTGAAAACGAGCGCACCACGCATATCATTGAAGGGGAGCAGGGTACCGTGTTGTTCCGTCAAATTGCAGGCGCCGTGGCCCGGCGCATTTGCCACTACATGAACGAAGGTCAAATCCTCGCCCAAGGCGATGAGGTGGGCTTCATAAAATTCGGTTCCCGCATCGACGTGTTCCTGCCTGTTGGAAGCGAAATCTGCGTGGAATTGGAAGAGGCAGTGATGGGACGTGAGACGGTGCTGGCGCGTTTCCCGAACGCCTAACCACAAGTATTGGCGTAAGAATTGGACATTTTGGGTTCTTTGGGGTACTTTGTTCGCCTCAAAACCAACCCAAATGAAGCATTTTACCCTCGTTCTCTTGATGGTGGGAGCAATCGCCCTCACTGGATTTGCACAATCCCTCCAATCCGGAGGCCAATCCCTGTTGGAAGATGTGCCCCAACTTACGCCAGCATTGCGTGTGGCTGCGCCCATGCCAAGCCATGCGATTGCTGACTTCTCGGACCGTCCGCAGCAGCCGTTGCAGGGCCAATCGGACACGGACATCGAACACGTCCAGAACCGCGACCTTGTAATTCAGCGCCAAGTCATCGGCTATACCCAATACGACCTCCAGTCGAACGCGGCCATTGATGACCGCATGGCCGGTGGAGCAAATGCGGTTTCTGCCGCTTGGACCATGAGTCTGGAATTGACCCCATTCAATGACCGCGGAACCGGTTACAACTTCTACGACGGCACAGCTTGGGGCGAAATCGCCTATGAACGTGTGGAGTCCGTCCGCATCGGATGGCCTTCCATCGTGCACACCGCGAGCGGTCGTGAGGTGATTGTCAGCCACCCGGGCATAGATACACCGCTCCACATGGCGTGGCGTGATGCCGGAGCTGGTGCTTGGAGCGAAGACACCATTCCCAGCGAGCTCGCTGTAGGTAAGTTGTGGCCTCGTATGGCGGCCGGCGGTGAGGACGGTAACAGCTTGCACGTCATTTGCGTGACGACCCCAACGGCCAACGGCGGTTTGGTTCACAACGGCCAAGACGGTGCGATGCTCTATTACCGATCTCAAGACGGCGGAGACACCTGGGACGTCATCGATTACAGCTTCGCTGATCTGGATAGTTCCAACTTTGCGGCCTTCAGCGGCGATACTTACGCCATTCACGCCCGTGGGAATACGGTGGCCTTTGCCTCATTCAACGACTTTGCGGATTCCTTTGTCATGATTTCCCAAGACAACGGCGATACGTGGGAAAAGCAGCTGTTGATCGACTTCCCTGTTGACCTGTACGTTGCCGACATGGGGTTGCCAGAAGGTGAGGAATTCGCTGAGGACTACAACGGGGACGGCCTCTTCCAAGAGTACTTCAACACCGACGGCGCCGGCGATGTTCACATCGATACGTACGGCCAGGTGCATGTTTCCTACGGTAGCATGTACTACATGGACGCGGACACCATTGACGGCACTACGAGCTACTTCCCAGGGACCAACGGATTGGCTTACTGGAACGAATCGATGGGGGCGGACAGCGCTCAAATCATTGGCTACTCGTTCGACTACGACGAGAGCGGAACATTGGACTTTGACGAAATCGCATTGTACTACGTCGGTTGCGCTGGTTTCCCATCCATTGGATCAGACGCCGCTGGCAACCTGTACGTGACATACTCGGCCATCATGGAGAGCTTCTCCACCGGTGCGCAAAACTACCGCCACCAGTTCTTGGTGCATTCCACCGATGGCGGCATGACATGGAACGCCGACGAAGCCTGTGATTTGACTCCGGACGAAGATTTCGACGGCTACGAAGCGGTTTTCGGTTCCATCGCACCAGACGTCGTCAACGGCCAGCTGGAGATCATTTACCAGCGCGATTTTGAGCCTGGTTTGCACGTCCGCGGTGACGAAGATCCAGCAGATATCAATGACATCGTTCACTTGCGCATTCCGGCTGAGGATTTGGGCGACTGCATCGAATTGGAATACGAAGATTGGGTCGGCGTTGCCGAGCCCATCGAACTGAACGACATCACATTGTATCCCAACCCTGCAGACGACCAGGTAGAATTGGTCATCAACCGCCCGGGCGCGCACCAGATTGATGTCTGGAGCATGACCGGGAAGCGTGTTCTCTCCATGCAGACGTCTGCATTGGTGGAGCGCATCGAGACCAGCGACTGGGCACCGGGCATTTACTTGGTGAACATCGCGCAGGGCGATCACCAAGCCGTGGTGCGCTTGGCGATCCAATAAAGTAAAGAGTATTTGATAGAAAGTCTCTTGCCTATCGGGTAAGGGACTTTTTTTTTGTACCCGATTTCGGATGCTATTTTCGCGGCATGCTAGCAGAAGTGATCACGGTGGGTGACGAGTTATTGTTGGGCCAGACAGTGGATACGAATTCCGCTTGGATGGGGGAGGTATTTGCCACGCATGGCATCGCTTTGCATCGGATTACTTCGATTTCGGATAACGCAGAAGAAATTGTGGCCGCCGTGGATGAGGCGCGTGCGCGCGTGGACTTGGTTTTGATGACGGGCGGTTTGGGGCCTACGCGTGATGACATTACGAAGCAGACGCTGGCGAATTACTTCGGGATGGAATTGCGGATGAACGAAGAGGTGCTGCAGCGCATTTCAGCTTGGTTTCACGGCCGCGGCTTGCCTATGCTTCCGGTAAATGAAGCCCAAGCGATGCTGCCAGACGGGTGCACGGTCCTGCCCAATTCCTGGGGTACGGCGATGGGCATGTGGTTTGAGGCGTCGCAGGATGGTCGATCCCAAGCTGTGATCAGTCTGCCCGGGGTGCCCTACGAAATGAAAGGTCTGGTGCAAGAAGAGGTAATGCCGCGTGTGTTAGCCAAATGGGAACTTCCCACCCGGTACCACCGAACGGTGCTTACGCAGGGCATCGGTGAGAGCTATTTGAGCAAAATCGTACACGATTGGGAAGAGGACTTGGCGCAAAACGGGGTGAGCATTGCCTATTTGCCTGCACCGGGTCAGGTGCGGGTGCGGCTCTCGGCGGTTTCAACCGATGAAGAAGCCGCCCAACGGCGGGTGGACGCCGCGATGGAGGCGTTTTTGAACCTGGCCGGAGAGCACGTTGTGGCCGATGGGGATACCTCGGTGGCGGCGGCGTTGGTTGAATTACTGACGCAACGGGAAGAGACGCTGACGACTGCGGAATCGTGCACTGGCGGTGCCATGGCGGCCACCGTGACGTCAGTGGCCGGTTCGAGCGCGGTGTTTGAGGGTG
>CALGDB010000246.1 GCA_937884175.1 uncultured Flavobacteriales bacterium | reverse complement strand
TTCTTCCTCATCTACGGGCGTAGCTCAATTGGTAGAGTAGTGGTCTCCAAAACCATTGGTTGCAGGTTCGAGTCCTGCCGCCCGTGCTAAACTTGAATTAAATGTCACAATTCACACAATACTTGCAGGAGTCGTACCAAGAACTGGTACAGAAAGTGACTTGGCCAACTTGGAAAGAGTTGCAGGGATCATCTGTCCTCGTGTTCGTCGCCTCCTTGCTCATTGCGGGCTTAGTGTTTGTCATGGACTGGGCGTTCGGTGTGAACGCAGCAGATTCCATTTGGCGCGGTGTGATTGGGTTGGTATACGAACTTTTATAATCGGGCCTCCCCGTGCAACTTGCGACTATGAGTGATATCGATAAAAAGTGGTATGTCGTCCGCGCAATCAGCGGCCAAGAAAATAAAATCAAAGATGTTCTTGAGGCAGAGATTGCGGCGGCCGGATTGCAGCACTATGTTGGCCAGATTTTGATTCCGGTCGAAAAGGTGTTCCAAATCCGCAACGGCAAGAAGGTGAGCAAGGAGCGTAATTTGTTCCCTGGTTACATCTACGTTGAGGCCTCCCTCGTTGGTGAGGTGCCCCACGTGATTCGTGCTGCCACAGGCGTTATCGGTTTCCTCGGTGCGGAAAAGCGAGGCGAACCCTTGCCGGTCCGCCAGCATGAGATCAACCGTATCTTGGGTGTGATCGACGACATGGCCGACAGCGAAGAGGAAATCAACATCCCTTACAAAGTCGGAGAGTTGGTAAAAGTGACCGATGGACCATTCAACGGTTTCAACGGCAACATTGAAGAGGTAAACGAAGAAAAGAAAAAACTCAAAGTAATGGTCAAGATCTTCGGGCGGAAGACGCCGGTGGAATTGGGCTACTTACAGGTAGAGAAAGAAGTATAAACTGGAACAGACAGCCGCATCGTCGCAATGACCCCTAATGCTTCCCATTTGCGCATGGTATGGACTGTTCAATATAAATGACCAATGGCTAAAGAAGTAGCTGGACTCATTAAACTGCAAATCAGAGGTGGCGCTGCCAACCCAGCACCTCCTGTCGGACCGGCTCTCGGTGCGAAAGGGGTGAACATCATGGAGTTCTGCAAGCAATTCAACGGCAGAACCCAAGATAAGGCTGGACGCGTTTGCCCTGTTGTGATCACGGTCTACAGTGACAAGTCGTTTGAATTTGTCATCAAGACTCCACCCGCTGCGGTGCAGTTGATGGAAGCCGCCAAATTAAAAGGCGGTTCTCCTGAACCTAACCGCATTAAGAAGGGGAAAGTCACGTGGGACCAAGTTCGCGCTATTGCAGAAGACAAGATGCCCGATTTGAACTGCTTTACCGTCGAGTCTGCCATGAAAATGGTGGCCGGTACAGCACGTAGCATGGGGCTTCAAGTCGAAGGACCTGCTCCCTTCTAATCGTCAATAACTGCGCAAAATGGGACAATTAACAAAGAACCAAAAAGCATACGCTGAAAAGGTCGACGTTGACAAGGTTTACTCGCTTGCTGAAGCAACCGCTTTGGTGAAGGAGTGTTCCAATGTCAAGTTCGACGCGACAGTGGACATTGCTGTGCGACTCGGTGTTGACCCACGAAAGGCGAATCAGATGGTACGTGGAACGGTTTCCTTGCCTCACGGCACAGGTAAGTCGGTTCGCGTGCTCGTACTCTGCAACCCTGACAAAGAGCAGGAGGCAAAGGACGCTGGTGCAGATTTCGTTGGACTCGACGAGTACATTGACAAGATCAAGGGAGGCTGGACCGACATTGATGTAATCATTACCACTCCCCAGGTGATGGGTAAGGTGGGGGCGTTGGGCCGAGTACTCGGACCGCGTGGCTTGATGCCAAACCCCAAATCCGGCACCGTTACCATGGAAGTTGGAAAGGCTGTCCAGGATGTTAAAGCTGGAAAGATTGATTTCAAGGTCGACAAGTATGGAATCATCCATGCCTCTGTAGGCAAGGTGTCATTCGATGCAAAACAGTTGGAAGAAAACGCCGCAGAAGTGCTCAGCACCCTGATGCGTTTGAAGCCATCAGCATCGAAGGGTACCTACATGTTGAGCATCGTTTTGAGCTCAACCATGGGACCTGGAATCAAGGTAGATCAGAAATCGGCAACCGCTTAAATTAGAAAACGATGACTCGACAGGAGAAAAACCAATTGATCGACGAGCTTTCCGATGTATTGCGGGAGAAGAACGTTGTGTACCTCACCGATGCATCGGGGATGGATGCAGAAACAACGACTTCACTGCGCCGAGAAAGCTTCAAGAAAGACGTAACCGTACGTGTGGTGAAGAATACCCTTCTTCGCAAGGCTATGGAGCGAGTCGAAGAAAAGAATTTCGAAGAGCTGTACGGATCCCTCGTGGGCCAGACGGCTTTGATGATTGGCGATGTAGGGAATGCCCCTGCAAAGTTGATCAAGGAATTCGCGAAGAAGCATGAGATGCCTGTTCTGAAAGCGGCATATGTAGAAGAAGCCTGCTATGTAGGAGCAAACCAACTGGAAGCACTGACTTCGATTAAGTCGAAGGATGAGCTTTTGGGCGAGATTGTCACATTGTTGCAGTCGCCAGCCAAGAATGTCTTGGGTGCGTTGCAATCAGGTGGCAATACTATTTCCGGTTTGGTCAAATCCTTGGAATCCCGAGGTGCTTGACAACATTCAATTAATTTAGAACCAAATAATTCAATCAACAATCATGGCTGATTTGAAAGCAATGGCAGAAAGCTTGGTCAACCTCACCGTAAAGGAGGTGAACGAGCTTGCCGAAATTTTGAAAGACGAATACGGAATCGAGCCTGCTGCTGCAGCAGTGGCAGTAGCTGCTGGCCCTGGTGGCGGTGGCGAAGGCGGCGGTGCCGAAGAGAAGTCTGAATTCGATGTAATCCTCACGGCTGCAGGTGCTGCGAAACTCGCAGTAGTTAAGGCTGTGAAGGAACTCACCGGTCTCGGGTTAAAAGAGGCGAAGGAAATCGTTGACGGAGCTCCAGGTCCTGTAAAGGAAGGAGTTGCGAAGGACGAAGCCGAAGCACTCAAGAAGCAACTCGAAGAAGCCGGTGCTGAAGTTGAGCTTAAGTAAGCCCATACTTTAACCGTTCTCAGGTCTAGGTGGGGGAGCAGGTCCCCCACCCGGACCTTTTTTGCTTAGTCTGAACCTGCACCCATCGCTGCTTGTTTCTACCAAAGAACCCCCACACCATGACACTGGTGAAACCAAACTCCCCCGAACGCATCAGCTTTTCGTCTGTAGAGCTGCCGCTGTCACGCCCC
>CALGDB010000245.1 GCA_937884175.1 uncultured Flavobacteriales bacterium | reverse complement strand
CCTTTCCAGCGACCCCGTCGCCTATGCCAGTGAGCGCTGTGAACTCGTCAATGACCTGTTGCCCGAAATCCTTTCCCAATACGGCGGCGATAACCAGAACAGCTTCCACGAAGTACGCCGCGCATACTTGACCTTGACGGGCGAGTACATTACCCAGCTTGGCGTCATGACGCGCCAAATAGGGGGAGTTCGCTACAACCGTGCACATCCTTCTCAGCAAACGGAAGCTCCGCTGCAGCCGGTATCCGAAGCAGATCAATTAGCGGCCATGAAAGCGCTGAAGAAATACGCTTTTGCGCCCAATGCATTTGAAGCAGCGGAGTCGGTATACGGTTACCTTCAGAGCCAACGGCGAGGCTTCGGATTCTTCGCTCAACCTGAGGACCCCAAGATTCACTCCCGCATTGCGTCTGCACAACGCAACGCACTGAATCACCTGCTGCATCCCCGCGTTTTACAACGTATCACCGATGCCACGGAATACGGCAACACCTACCGCCTAGATGAATATATGGACGATTTGACCGACGCTATTTTTAATGCAGACCTGCGCAGCTCGGTCAACACAGCACGGCAGCAACTGCAAATCGAGTATGTCAAACGATTAATTACGGTTCTCGATCCCGAGAAGAAGTACGACACGGTGGCGCAAACAATGGCCCTAGCCACCTTGAAGCAAATTCAACGCGACCAACGCAATGCCTCCTCTCCCGATGGATTGACTCGGGCGCACCGCGGACACGTCCAATTTCTCATCGAAAAAGCATTGGAATCCTAAATCAGAACGCACGACAACGCCTTGTTCAAAAGGTGTGAAGAAAATGGGCGGAGAACTCCTGAAGGGGTTTTCCGCCTCTCGTTTTGGGTTCTAAATTAGAAGCCATGCTTCCCAATGACCGGCAATTCAAAGTGATGGGGGGACACGTCGACCACGACGTGTGCAGCTACATCGCCACGATGTGTTCGGAGCAGCACTTGGACATCCATGTGGGGTGCGACAGCCAGAACTACAAGCGGTACACGGTGTACGTGACCACCGTGGTCTTCAGGTATCCCGACAATGGTGCACATGTCATCTACCGCCGAGAACGCGTCCCAAAAATCACCGACCTGTGGACCAAACTCTGGGGCGAAACTGAGCGCTCAGTTGCGCTAGCCAATTTGATCTTGGAAGAATGCGGCATTTGGGTGAAGCAAATTGATTTGGACTTCAATTCTGACCCCCAATACCCGTCCCAAAAATTGATCAGCGCTTCAGCTGGCTACATCACTTCCCTCGGGTTTGAAGCCAAGGCCAAGCCCAACCTCCTTATGGCAGCGTGGGCGGCGAATGTCCTTTGCCACTGAGGCCGTCAGTGTGGGAAAATTCGATTGAGCTCAGCCTCACGAAATTCGAAGATGCCGCGGACTTTTTGGTGCACGAATCCCCCTCCGATTTCGCCGAGAATGCCGAAAGGCAGGGCGTAGTGAAGGGTGTCCTCCATCAGCACCCCGCCGTCCTTTTCGGTGAACCGGTGCACATGGTGCCAGAATTTGTAGGGTCCGAATCGCTGCTCATCAATAAAGTACTCGCCCTCTTCCGACTGGGTGATCTCTGTGACCCAGCGCATGGGAATGTTGAGCAGCGGACGAATTTTGTAGGTAATGATTTGACCAGCAAACGTGCGCTCGCCTGCCCCTGTTAGGATTTCGAACGACATGTCGGGTGGGGTAATCCGGTCGAGGTTTTCAGGGATGCTGAAAAAGTCCCACGCCTCTTGGATGCTCAAGGGCAGCCACTGTTCCGTTTCCAATCGGTGCAATTTCATAAGAGCACAACTGAGCACTTGCGCCAATTGTTCTTATCCAAATGACACAAAAAAATGAAGCATCCGCCGTTGCAGATGCTTCACTACGATTCACAACTAGGTCCTCCAAGAACTCAATGTTCCATGACCTTTGTTCAAATATAGTTTTTATAACGACTAAATCAAAGGTTTGATGTAAATATTATACATTTTAGTCGTGTTATATTAATGCAGACCGATGGTATCGGGCCACTCATCGACAATTGACCCCGGTGAAATACCTTTGACGCATGTCCGCCAAGGCATCCAACTATCACATTGCGCTCATCCGAGCAGCCACAACTTTGATATTCCTGCTTTGGATTACGGCAACCGAGTCATCCTTCGCACAATTGGGATTGATTGAATGGCAAGAAACGTTCGACAGCCGTTGCACCTTGGCGGATTTTCAAGCCTTCGAAGCGAACGTGACCGTCGAAACGGGCCACATGCCCGGTCTGAAAAACGCGGTCCCAGCGCTTGATGAATTGGAGGCCGCATTGCAACCGTGGGGAGATGACCGGGAGCGAGAAAACCGCTGCATGCAATTGCTGCTAGCTGATCAGGGGAAACGACTTCTCCAGCTGAATGCCTTGTACGGCCTCCACAGCGCTGTCATCAACGAGGCGTGGATTTCGACCACCCTCCCCCCTTCATTTCAATGGATCCCGGCATTGACGACCGCCTGGAATCAATCGGCTCACACCAACACCCTTCGCGCCGGACTCTGGTGGAATACGGAGGTTGACACTTCAGAAAGCGGGTCAGGATTAAACGGCGACATCGACGAACGTGGCATTCCAGCCACGTCAACGCACCGGGCGATTGCGCAACTCGAAAAGTTCCAACGGCGCTTTCCGAATGATCCGCATCGGGTCCTTGTCGCTTACATCAAAGGCATGGCTTTTGCAACCCGCTGGACAGGCCGCCCCGGCTACGATCAGCAAATGGATGAATGGCTCGCCCTTTACAAGGTCATCAGCCGCATGATGGTCAACACCGAACTCCCAGACCACCAAAGTGATTGGATAGATGCCCTGAGTAAATGGGAACGGGTTGCATGCAACGGGGAGCAATCAAGGACGAATTTGATCGAACAACAAGGCCTGCCTGCTGATGTTCTCAGCCAATTTTTGCCTTGGTGGACTGGGAGCCAATTACCATGTTCCACGCTTCATTCATACGAGGTTGCCTTGCCGCCGGCGTACGCTTCCCTTTGGGAAAACAAATCCGTTGCGCAGGAGGCAGCTACACCAGCGTCCACCCCTTCCGCCACGTCTTTCATCGAAATTGAGCCAGCTCCGTATGCCGCGGCGTACACGTGCCAACTGCATGAGGTCAAGGCCGGGGACACACTGTGGAACATATCAAAAAGGTACCCCGGAACAACTCCTGAATGGATTGCAGAAATCAATGAAATCACCGATTACATTCGCATTGGTGAAGTCCTCTGCATTCCGATTAAGCCATGAACCATAACAATCATCCCGTTCGAAAAACACTCGTGTTTTTTGTGGCGGTATGGGCCGGAATATTAGCCTTTATGGCGCGACCGCATTCCCCAAGTGTACCGTTTTCGGATTGGCCGCGCTTGGGCGAGTCAGCTCCCTCGGAGGGAGGCATGTCTCCGGAAGAGGTCCAGCTCGTTCTTGACGCTTACACCCGTCCGGTCACCGACGGTGATTCCCTCGGTTCAACGACCGAATCCCCAATCGTTGCCATACCCGACACAGTCACAACCCAGCAGCTACCGGCACTGTCTACCCCGCCTTCAGCCCGTGCTGGTTCGAAAGCAGCCATTGGCGGATACGACCGTGTCGCCATCCATTCTTTCCTGCACAAAAACCTGCAACTCGCAGGCAATGACGAAGCCTTCCAAACCTTGGGGAATTTCTTCGCTGCCTTGAATGCACCGGCTCGCAAGCCTGCCATCCATGTCCTCCACTACGGTGACTCCCAAATCGAAGGTGACCGTATCACCGGCCACTTGCGCAATGCTTGGCAGTCCCTTTGGGGCGGAGGCGGCCCCGGTTTCCTCTCGCCGGTTTCCCCCATTCCGAGCCTTGCCATGCGGCAATCTTGGACAGGTGAATGGAAACGCTATGCGCGCTTTGGCAAACAAGACACCACCATACAGCACGACCGTTTCGGACTCATGGCGGCATTTGCCCAGCCCGACTCTGCCATTTCAGACTCTATGCGGGCAGCGGCGAGATTGCGATTTGAACCCCATCCGCGGGGCTACCGGCGTAATCGCTCGTTCAACCAATTGCACGTGGCGCTGGGACAAGTGAGCGAGCCAACAACCCTCCAACTCACGCTCAACGAACGCGACACTGTCTCCATCGCACTCCAACCCGATAGCCTTGCCCAGAACGTGTCCTTACCGCTCGCCGCATTGGATTCTATGGCCTTTGAATCGTTGGAATTGCAATTTGACGGCGGTTGCCCTGAAATCAACGGCATCGGCATGTGGACCGATTCGGGCATCGTCGTCCACAACTTCGCCATGCGCGGAAGCTCGGGAACGGTATTCCGCCAACTGGACCGCGATCAATTCAGTCGGCAACTCGGCGCCATTCGGACGGAATTGGTGATGCTGCAATACGGCGGAAATACGGTTCCATACATCGAAGATGCCGAACATGCAGAGCGTTACGGCCGGTGGTTCACATCTCAGATTCGCTTGTTCCAATCCCTGTTACCCAGTGTTCCAATCATCGTCATTGGACCGTCGGACATGGCTCGAAAAACCGGCACGCGCATGGAAACGTATCCGCAACTTATGTGGGTCCGGGATGCATTGAAAACGGCGGCAATCAATAATAACGTCTTGTATTGGGATATGTTCGAGGTGATGGGCGGTGAAGGGAGCATGACTGCGTGGGTGCAATCCGAGCCCCCGCTCGCCAGTTCAGATCACATTCACTTCACCCCAACTGGGGCCAAACAAATCGCAGAGCTGTTCCGCCAGTCCATTCAAGCCGAGTGGACCTTGTGGCAAAACACGCAGGCTGAACAATCGCTGGTTCATGCCCCTTGAACACCTCCTCTTCGCAGCACTGGTGGTCGTGGTATGCACGTGCAGCGCGCAGGCATCGTCGTCCGCTGTCCCAGGAGACTACGCACATACCGAATGGGCGTATTCGGATTCATGCCGCGCCTTCGACCGACTCTGGACCACCATGGATAGCATCCACTCCAATCGATCAGGCGGCCTGACCGTCCTGTACATCGGCGGTTCCCATGTGCAAGGGGGATGGATTGGACACGAAATGCGACGGTTGCTCGCAGCCTGGGAACCACAAGCGGAAATGTCCCGGGGTATGCACCTCCCGTACCGTCTCGCCCGCACCAATACACCTACGCATTTCCGTACCGAGATGGAGGGCTCGTGGACAGCCGATCGATGCACGCAGGGCAAAGGCCAAGTACGGTGTGAAGCCGCTCCCATTGCGACCGGAATCCTCGCATACCCAGGAGACTCAGCCTCCATTCAACACGTCAGCTACCTTCCTGATTCTTCCCGAACGGCCTACACCTCAATCCAACTGTGGACCAACGCCGAACGAGGGCAATGGCATTGGACAGGAAACGCACCACTTCGGGCATGCACACCCCTGCCCGGCAACATGGGCTGGCAGTTGAAACTGGAACGTGCTGCCGATACGTTGGCGGTGTGTTTTGTCGCTCCGAAGAAAGCCGGTGTGTGGTATGCGGGCATGAATGGCCGAAACGCATCAGCAACGCCACACATAACATGGCACGACTGGGGACACAATGGCCTCCGCATTCGGCATGCCGCTGCACAAAGCGGCTGGGAGAACCTGCTTCAGCAGCTCCAGCCGGATTTAATTTTTGTCGGCATCGGACTCAACGATGCGGTCGATGGTAAGCGCCTCAACGTACCGGCTTATGCGGCCCACTACGAGGCGCTGACTTCCATCTTGTGCAGTTCAGGTGCAGCCGTGGTGCTCCTCGGCAACACGCCCGCCTTGTACCGTAACACATCACTAGCGGAACCCTCTGCCTCCATCGGCAACTGGCTCCGTCAACACAGCCAAGCCCACGGCATGGGGTACATGGACCTTTCGAACGCCCTCGGCGGTCCCAACATCGCAGCCGAGTGGATCGAAGATGAGCGCATGCAACCGGACGGAATGCATTTCACTGCCAAAGGATACAGTGCCATCGCCAGCGCGCTCTTCACCGCGTGGATGGACGCGTATTCTCAAGCACAAAACACACCATCTTTGAACAACACGACCGACGCGCAACCAACGCAATGATTGAGTCCCTGTCCCAGCCATTTACGTTTTTGAATGCCTCGTTCTGGGCATTCATGCTGGTGGTTTTGGCGGGGCTGGCCGCAACGGAAAAGCGGGTGAGGATGCGCAATGCGTACTTGTTTTTGGCGAGTTTGTTTTTCTATTGGAAAACGAGTGGCGCCTTTGTGGCCATCCTCATCTTTTCGACCCTCTCAGATTGGTGGATTGGCGGGCGAATGGATCAATCTGAGGGGGCACAGCGAAAACGTTGGCTCGCAGCAAGTTTAATCATCAACCTCAGCGTGTTGCTGTATTTCAAGTACGCGTACTTCATTGCGGACGCCCTGCAGCCTCTGCTCGGAGTGCATTGGAGTCAACCACACGCAACACTAGGCCAGTGGGCGAATGCGCATTTGGGAACGACTTTCCGCGTGGATCAAATCCTCTTGCCGGTGGGCATTTCGTTCTACACCTTCCAGACCATGTCGTACGCCATCGACGTGTACCGAAAGGAAGTCGAGCCGGTGCGCAGCGTGCTGGATTTTGGGTTTTTCGTGAGCTTTTTCCCTCAGCTGGTAGCAGGGCCCATCGTACGCGCAAAATCCTTCATCCCTCAGCTGCATCGGCCCTACCGGCTCAGTCGATTTGAATTTGGAACGGGGCTGTTTTGGATCCTCAACGGGCTTATTAAGAAAATCTGGCTAGCCGATTACCTCGCCGTCAACGTGGTGGATCGTGTATTTGCTAACCCGGGGAGCTACAGTGGCTTTGAAAACCTCATCGGCTTGTACGCTTATAGCCTCCAGGTGTATGCCGACTTCAGCGGATACACGGACATGGCCATAGGCATTGCACTGTTAATGGGGTTCCACCTGCCGGTCAATTTCCGGTCGCCTTACAAAGCCCGAAACGTCGGTGAATTCTGGAAACGCTGGCACATCAGTCTATCCAGTTGGCTAAAAGATTACCTGTACATCCCCATGGGTGGGAACCGCGGCGCCTCGTGGTTCACGTTCATCAGCGGTTCGTTTCTGCTCAGCTTTGTCCTGCTCTTGGCCCCCAATACCGGTGTTCGGCTCATTGTACTGAGCGGCGTTTGCCTAGCGGGAGCAGCACTGTATGCCTTCCCGGCGTTGCGCACACGCTTCAGCACAAACGTCAATTTGATGATGACCATGCTCCTCGGCGGTCTGTGGCACGGCGCCAGTTGGAATTTCGTTTTGTGGGGCGGGTTGAATGGACTAGGCTTGATCGCCTATAAGGGATGGCGTAAAATCAGCCCGTGGGGCAGCTACACCCGCTGGTGGCACCACGCCGTCGGTGTCTTCCTCACCTTCCATTTCATCACTATGACGCGGATCTGGTTTCGATCGGGCAGCCACGTCACCTGGGATGCGTTGGATACCCCGCATGACATTTGGACCGAGTGGTTCACCGCCAATGCCATGGTCGAACAACTCTTGTTTGGGTTCTGGTCCAGTCCATTCGGTGCCATTGTTTCTGGCTATGGACCGGCGCTGGGACTCATGGCCGCCGGCATGGTCATTCACTGCCTCCCGGATCGCATTAAGGTCCGCTACCGCACGGCATTCGCCAATGCGCCGTTGTGGGTGCAGCTGGGCACCACCTTTACAGCCATTGGATTGGCATACGCCGGAATGTCCTCCGGTGTACAGCCGTTTATATATTTCCAATTCTGAATTACTCCGCAACTTCTACCTGCTGATAGGCACTGCAGTCTTTCTGATTGGTGCACGAAGTGGCAAACACCGCCATGGTCAACACACCCAGTATGACGATGATAGAACGCTGGATGCGCGCGTGATCAACACCTGACGCATCAAAGCCAGAAGGGTCTACTTTTGCAGGGTTGGTGTTATTCGTTAACATAGCGGTCAGTCTCGTTGGTTCAAAAACGCAGGGTTGTCAAACTTAGTATATTTCTTTCGAACAATGACTTCCTCGTCCTCAATCCGCCCATTGAACGTCCTTTTCGTCACCTTGGTGATGTTGCAGGTTCTTTTTGTCTTGGAACTCACAGCCGATGTCACCTTGCCTGCTCTGTTGGTAAAGCACCGAAGCGGTTGGCTCTTAGCTGAATTCTTGGGAACAGCTGTGCTATTTGTGGACATGGTCGTCCGTTTTGACGAGCTGCACCCCAGTCGGAAGCCATTCTACCTCGCCGGCATTGCAGCCTGTGCCATGGGGTGGTGTTTCCAGTTTTTCGTTCACTACCTCGACAGCGCATTGATGAGGTGAACCTCAGTCGTCGAGGTGGTATTGGTAATCGCTATCGTCCAAGCGAGACGGAAGCGTCCGAAATAGCTCGAATCGCTGCTGAATGTATCGAATGAACTCGTACTGGGTCCACGACTGCAGTAAGTCATCGCCAGGATCGCTGAATGCGATAAAGGCATCGAAATCATCGGGTTCCAAAAGGATGATCTCGTAATTCACGTATTTGACAAATAACTCCCGCAGCAGCTCTTGGCGTCGGTCGCGGTTTTCCAACTGAGCCACCAAGCGTTTACTCCGCTCTTCCCGACTGAGCATTTGGTACAAAAATGTAATAGGACTGCTCAAGGCGTCCACCCGTGTCAACCGGAAGTCCTCTTCATTGTATCCCAATGCCTCAATATCGCGGACGATTTCACGCAAGTCACGGGGAGCTACGACTTCCGCCACACCAACTTCCACCTTGAGCCGCTGCAGGCGCACCTCCCAATCCCACTGCCTCCCAGACAATGGTGCTACACGCTCCATTGTGTGAAATCCAATCGCACCGAAGGCAATAGTATCTCCAGGGCAGACCGCAATGAGGAACTGCCCTTGGTGGTCCACAAATTGCCCTCCTCCGTCCTGCGCTCTGTTGACGACCATCGCAGCCGGGATCAGGTGCCCAGAAACGTCCATCACTCGACCGGTGATGAATTGCATGGAATCGCAACGGGCAACCGAGGCATTGGTTTGTGCAGCAACTTGCCCCACCAGAATGAGAACAAATGCCGTGCAAAAACCCCACTCCCTCAGTTGTAAAAAAGACCGGTGCACGACCGCAAGATAGGCGGATGTTCGCGTTAACTTCGACACATGAGCGAGTCGAGCTTCCATAAAAAAGGCCAAAGCACGAAGGCCAGTGAAGCGGCGAGGAAAGACGCCCTCCATCGCATTCGCTCGGCACAGTCAACTCGTCGCAGTCCTGAGGCGTGGGCCGCTGCGATCCAAAAGGGTGACCGCGATGCGCTTGGACAAGCCGTCACGCTAACCGAAAGCAACCGCCTTGAAGATTTGCAAATCCTCACGGCCGTTTTAAATGCATTGACACCGAATACCACCACGGGCACCGCCTCTCAACGCATTGGTATCACCGGCGTACCGGGTGTTGGGAAAAGTACATTCATTGAGGCGTTTGGCCAGATCTTGTTGAACCGGGGTCATCGGGTAGCGGTGCTGGCCATCGATCCATCAAGCGCGCGGTCAGGCGGCAGCCTACTGGGCGACAAAACCCGGATGGATGGTCTGTCCAAGCAAGCGTCCGCCTTTGTTCGGCCGAGCCCTACATCCACCAACCTCGGCGGTGTCGCGCGCGGCACCTATGAAGCTATCTTGTTGTGTGAGGCAGCAGGTTTTGACCGTATCATTGTCGAGACCGTCGGTGTGGGCCAGTCGGAAACCGCTGTTCGGGATTTGACCGACACATTCCTCCTATTGATGCTCCCGGGAGGAGGCGATGAATTGCAAGGCATCAAGCGAGGCATTATGGAAATGGCCGACCTCTTGGTCGTCAATAAGGACGACGGTGAAAACCGGCCGCTTGCCCGTGAGACCGCAAGTCAGTATCAACAGGCGTTGCGTCTCTTTCCACCTAATCCCAGTGGGCACACCGTGCAGGTGCAATCCACCAGCGCCCTCGAAAAACGAGGCATTGAAGATGTCGCCAACGCCGTTGACGGATTGATTGACCAATGGTCTCAAAACGGTTGGTTTGAATCGCAACGCCAATCACAGCAACTCCGTCAACTCGATGCACACGTGCATGCACTGGCAAGCATTGTCCGTTGGAATGCGACGAGCTCCGTCGCTGAGGCGTGGACGCGGCTCCAGCGGGAAGTCGCCGCCAAAGAACGCCACCCCTTAGATGCCGCACAGGAGTGGACCAACCTCACCCAGCCACCCGCGCCATGACCGAGCAGTTCGCCATCACGCTGTGCATCGGTGGGATCGCCTAGATTCACCAACACTTATGTTGGAGGCTGCACCAAAAGACCTCGGGGCACGCCACGTCAAAACGCAGCGCCAAACAATCGTTTGGCGTGCTCGTAGCGACCGGATGTCCCATGGCATGCGCCGTATTGGGTTCAGCGACTTAGGACCTCGGCAAGCGGGCAGTGAGCACGACCGGCATTGTCGCAGTGCTCATCCCGGGATGCAAGGTTGAAGAAGCGCTGCATCCTTAATGATTGCTACGCTCCCTTTCCGAGCGGACAAACGAGACCGCCTCATCTAACGGCCATTCGGTTTGCTCCCCGGTTTGCATGTTGCGCACCGTCCAGACGCCTTTTGACCGTTCATCGGCACCGGCCATCATAACGAACTCGACATCAAGCTCTGATGCGTACTTGAGCTGCTTCTTCAACTTAACCACATCGGGATACAAGACCGTTCTAACAGAAGCAGCCCGCAACTGGCGCATGGCCTCCAGTGCTTGGGACGTTCCATCCTCGTCGAGCTGCACAACCAATACTTGGGGCCGCGTTAACGCCTCGGGCGGGAATTCTTCGTAATGCTCCAAGACATCGTAAATGCGATCAGCGCCGAAGCTTATGCCTACACCACTCATCCCATCCCACCCAAAGATACCTGTGAGATCGGCATAGCGTCCTCCACCACAGATGCTACCGATGGGAGTATCGGGCACCCGCACCTCAAAAATGGCTCCGGTGTAATAGTTTAAGCCACGAGCGAGTGTAGGATCGAAAACCAATTGTACATCGGGAACGCCAGCAGCTTTGGCCATGCTCATCAATTCAACCACCTCTTCATACGCTGCATTGGCCTCCGCATCGCCCTCTGCAAACAAGGCTTTCACCCCAGCAAGTCGTTCCGCGGAACTGCTTACCGCCAGCAAATCGAAGAGTTGCATCACGCGGTCAATGGTGGCTTCACTGAATCCACGTTCGCCCATTTCCTTACGAACGCCATCGTTGCCAATCTTGTCCCATTTGTCCAAGGCGACCGTGAAGTCTTGGAACTGGTCATCGATGCCCCATGCACGGGCGAGGCCATTCAAGAGACGCCGGTCGTTCAACACGACCTCGTACCCCGGAACACCTAACTCCGAAAGCACCTCGTGAAACAGCGTAATGAGGTCCAGTTCACACAGTACACTGTCAGAACCGATAATGTCCGCATCGCATTGGGTGAATTCCTGGTACCGGCCTTTGCCAGGGCGATCGCCCCTCCAAACGGTCTGCATCTGGTACCGGCGAAACGGGAACGTCAAGTCGTTCCGCGCCATAACGACAAACCGGGCAAAAGGCACGGTTAAATCGTAACGCAAGGCCTTTTTGGAAATGCTGGATATCAGCGCTTTTGAATCACCGGCTGCGAGGGCATCAGCATTAGCCTTGCTGAGGTAATCCCCGTTGTTAAGAATTTTGAAAATGAGCTGATCGCCTTCTTCCCCGTACTTCCCGGTGAGGGTCAGGAGGCTCTCCATGGCCGGGGTTTCGATGGGCTGAAACCCGTATCGCTCGAACGCCTTGCGCATTACGCCGAACATCCAGTTTCGACGGGCCATGACGCGTGGACCAAAGTCCCGCGTTCCTTTTGGAATGGATGGTTTGCTCATTCGGTGGCGTTATAGCTTGTTTTGGCGGCGGTACTGAATAAAGGCCACAATAGTGAGGATGGCCATGCCGAGGAATACATATTGCATGCTAATAACTGCTTTGAGGGTACTAAATTCGGCAATCGATGGGAACCGACGAAACAACAGCGCATCTTTCCGGCCACCAAGGCGCTATTTATGACGCTTTGTGGGACCCGAACACCCGCACATGGCTCACTGCAGGCGGCGATGGTATCGTGGCTGAATGGCATGCCAGAGGCACTGGAGAAGGACGCGCACTCCTTCACCATGAGAAGGCGTTTTTTGCCTTGGGTGTCCATGGCAACGCACGGGCAGCGGGAACAGAAAACGGGGAACTGTTTATCTGGGAAGCGAACCAACATGAGGCCGTCAGCCGTATCGAAGCTCACAAAAACGGAATCTTCGCCATGGCTTGGTCGGGCGATTCACATTGGCTCACTGGCGGGGGCGATGGACGCATTGCGCTCTGGCGCGGGATCGAGCTACGCGACGAATGGTCCCTAAAAGGCGCGGAAAAAATCAGGTGCGTGGTACAAGGCCCCAATTCCATGTTCATCGGAACGACAGCGGGCAAGGCATTCCTTACTCCTCACCTCGAAGAAGGTTGCAGCATACGCAGTGTCACTGCATTCGATGCGCACACCGGCGGTTGCTATGCGGCCCTCTGGCTGCCGGAGAAAAAGACCTGGCTTTCCTCAGGTCGGGACGGGTGCATCCGGGCCTGGACTCCCACAGGTGAGGAAATCCTTTCCATCCCGGCTCACGAGGGAGCAATTTATAGGATGGTCCGCGATGGCACCTACCTGTGGACCGCCAGCCGCGACAAAACCCTCAAGGCATGGCGGCTCAACGACTTGGCCTTTGTCCGAAAAATCACTCGCCGCGAAGGCGGAAGCACGCGTTCCATCAATGCCCTCGCCTGCCGCACGCTGCCAAAATCTTCGACGTTGCTGTTCGGCGGCGACGACCGTACGGGCCGGCTTTTTACCTACTGACCGATCCAATCCACCGGATTGACCCCGTGTTGCTCAAGCCAGGTATTTGCTTTCGAAAACGGTTTCGAACCGAAAAATCCACGAAACGCGGACAGCGGACTGGGATGCGGCGACTTCAGCACCAGATGCTTTCGGTGCGTGAATCGGCTCGCATGCGCCTGTGCCGGCTTTCCCCATAGCAGAACCACCACGGGCTGGTCTTGGGCGGCTACAGCATCAAGGACGGCGCCGGTGAACGCTTGCCAACCCAAGTGAGTGTGTGATCCAGCTTGACCAGCTTTCACCGTCAACACATCGTTAAGCAACAACACCCCTCCCCGCGCCCAACCGCCCAAGCAACCAGACGCGTCGAACGACCGTTCAAACGGCCAAGGGCCGCCCACATCTTCGGACACCTCTTTGAGGATGTTGCGGAGCGTAGGGGGATGTGGTACACCCGGAGCTACCGAAAAAGCCAATCCGTGCGCTTGACCGGGTCCATGGTAAGGATCTTGGCCACAAATAACCACCTTGACCTCATCGGGCTCAACCTCTTGCAAAGCCCGCAACTCATGGCCCGCAGCAGGGTAACAAACGCCCGAATCGCGTTCGACATGCACCGCCGCATCAATGGCTTCCAACACCCCATTGGGCAAGCGCAGTTGTGCGCTCCATACTGCTGGAAGCTGATCAAAAAGCATGGACAAAAATGAAGGGCGCATCTCGGTTTTCCAATGCCGCGTCTTCTTTCGTTGAAAACCTATCGAACTGTTTACTTTCAGGTAAGGAATCTACACGGTACTTTTGCCCTTTCGCAATTGTCCCTACGGCGCCTTTCGCCACCAAAAATCACCTGTCGCTTTGTCATTGACCGACCTCGAGCTGAAGAAACAACTGGAAGCCAACAAAGGGAAAAACCTCTACGGTTACCAGAAAAATGCCATCAACACGCTCATGTCGAGGATGGAGAAATTTCCTAACCGCTACAATTTGTTGTTCCAGCTGCCAACGGGAGGGGGAAAGACGGTCATCTTCTCCGAACTGGCGAAGCGTTACATTTTGAATACGGGCAAGCGCGTTTTGATCTTGACGCACCGCATCGAATTGTGCGGGCAGACGAGCCGTATGCTGACAGACATCGGCATTCCGAACAAAATCATCAACAGCAAAGTCAAGGAACTCGACGAGGAAGACGATCACTGGTGCTTCGTGGCCATGGTCGAAACACTCAACAACCGACTGAACGACGAGCGCATTGAGTTTGAAAATTTGGGACTTGTTATCATCGATGAGGCCCACTACAACAGTTTCCGCAAGTTGTTTGGTCATTTCTCAAACCAAATCATTCTCGGCGTCACCGCCACGCCGCTGAGTTCGAATGTGAAACTGCCGCTCAAGGACAACTACAATGAACTCATCGTTGGTGAATCCATCTCCTCGCTTGTAGAGCAGGAATTCCTGGCCAAGGCAGTCACCTACAGCTACGACGTCAACCTGCGTTCGCTGAAGATTGGCATCAACGGCGATTACACCGTGAGCAGTTCGGAACGGCTTTACGGTAATTACCTCATGCAAGAGAAATTGCTATACGCTTACGAAGAGAAAGCCAAAGGCACCAAAACCCTCATCTTCAACAATGGCATCAACACTTCTAAGCAGGTTCAAGCTATGTTCATCGAAGAGGGGTACGAGTGCATGCACTTAGACAACACCCACAGCGAGAAGGAACGGCAGGAGATCTTGGAGTGGTTTGAGAAAAAGTCCGATGCGATTCTCAGCTCGGTCTCCATTCTGACGACCGGGTTCGACTCGCCTTCCGTTCAAACCATCATCTTGAATCGGGCAACAAAGTCCTTGACGCTTTACCACCAAATGATTGGTCGCGGGTCGCGGATTCTTCCCAAGAAGCGCGACTTCAATGTCATTGATCTCGGGAACAATGCGCGGCGGTTTGGACTTTGGGAATCCCACATCAACTGGGCCGAAATTTTCAAGTCGCCCAATTCCTATATCGAAGGCCTCTACACCGATGAGGAAATCGAAGATGAATTTGTTTTTGAGTACTCGGACGAGTTGATGGATAAACTCCAGGGCGGCCCGGACCCGGACTTCAACATGGCCGAAGCCTATGTAGAGGTTACCCGCGCTGGGGGTCGCCCGAAAGAAGCCATCGAATTGAGCATAGCCCACCACGTCGAAATCATCCGCTACGCCAGCGAAGACTTATGGGATGCCTTCGAACTGGCCAAAGAATTGGAGGGTGATATAGCGTACCGCATTCGCTTGTACTCCAAGTGCATCGCCAAGACTACGGAAAACTACAAAAACTGGTTGAAAGACGAGTATTCCCGCAAGCTTCAGAGCGCTTTGCGCAAGGCTTACGTCACAGACGACCAAGAGGTGTAGCCCCATTCTATCCCTGCATTTTTAAACCTACAGGCAACGTCTTAGGAGTCAACAGTTGCATGTGCGCTGCTTGGTCTATTATCGGTGGCATGCCGCCGACTGAATCCTTGCCGCAATGGATCCACCTTCTGGGCCTCGTCATACTGCTCGTCACCACTGTGTGCGATAACGGCATAGGAATCCGACCCAAAAACAGTCACAAATCGCGCGGAACGGCCATCGTCAAAGAACGGCTCGCCTTGCTCCGCCATCGTGGGCAGCTGGAAATCCTGGATTGCCCGGTCGGCCGCCCCTTTGCACACGGCGTTACAGCCCGCATGACCCTACCCCTGTGGTCGCTGGAGCTTACATGACACGCAAACGAAAAACGAATAGCGAGTTAAAACGCCCAGCGCGGAACGGGCTCGTCGTCCAATCTTCCGCGAGCTCCAGACTCGAACATCAAGCTGCCAGCCATGGCAATCATCGCTGCATTGTCCGTGCAGTAGGCCATGGGTGGAATGAACACCTCCCAGCCGGAGGCCTCTTCCTTGGCACGCAACCGCGCACGCAATCCACGATTGGCAGAGACGCCGCCGGCGATGGCTACGCGGAGGATGCCCGTCTGCTCGACGGCAGCCTCTAACTTGTCCATAAGAATATCCAGAATGGCACATTGAACGCTTGCTGCAATGTCATTTTTACGGGCTTCAATGAAGGCCGGATCACGCTGCACGTACTGCTGCAGGAACTGCCAGATTTGGGTCTTCAACCCACTAAAGCTCATGTCCAACCCGGGCACATTGGGTTTGGTGAATGCAAAGGCCGAGCCATTGCCTTCGGCTGCCATGCAGTCGAGCACAGGCCCACCAGGGTACGGCAGGCCCATCAGTTTGGCCACCTTGTCGAAAGCCTCCCCAGCCGCGTCATCCTTGGTTTCCCCCAAAATGGCCATCTCCAGCGGCGAATCCACCCGCACCAATTGTGTGTGACCACCGCTCACCGTCAAGCACAAAAACGGGAAATCCGGAGACGGGTCGGGCGCCAAAAAGTGTGCAAGGATGTGGGCCTGCATGTGGTTGACTGGCAACATGGGGAGGCCATGCGCCCACGCCCACGATTTGGCAAAGGCGGTGCCAACGTGTAAGCTACCCATCAATCCAGGGCCACGCGTGTACGCCACAGCGTCCAGCTCATTCACCTCGATTCCTGCGGTCTCGAGGGCAGATTCCAACGTGGGGACGATGTTCTGAGCATGCGCTCTGCTCGCCAATTCCGGGACAACACCGCCGTACTGTTCGTGCACGGTCTGGTTGGCGATGGCATTGGCCAACACTTCCCGACCTCGAATGACCGCAACCCCTGTATCATCGCAGGAGG
>CALGDB010000244.1 GCA_937884175.1 uncultured Flavobacteriales bacterium | reverse complement strand
CAGTGATGGGCCTCGAGCGCATTGACTTTGTGTGGTACTTGAAGAAAATCAGCCTGCTCGCGATTGCTGGATACCTTGCTGGCGCGGGTGTTTTCTGGTTGATGTTCCACTGATCAAACTCCAAGTTTGGCCCCGACGTTGTAAACCGTACGCCGTCGAAAATTGATTCTTTTTGGGAGCGCGTGCCCCAATAAATGCGTGAACTTTCTCGTTTCAACAACGGCATTGAACGTAAGAATCTATGAAGACATTTATGCTACTTGATGTAACCACCGGAGGGCAGGTTGCGGAAGAAACGGGTGAGGCTATCCAGCAAGTGGATATTAGCATCTTGGAATTGATTTTGGAGGGGTCCAGCGGCATTGGCGGCGGGGCCGTCATGATCCTGCTGGCGCTGATGAGTGTAGCCGCCATCTACCTGTTTTTTGAGCGCACCATGGCCATCGCCAAGGCCGAAAAGGTCAGCCCGGATTTCATGAACAAAATCCGGGATTACATCGGGCAAGGCAGTTTTGACAGCGCTCGAAACCTCTGCCAATCTTCGAATACCCCTATGGCCCGCATGTTGGACAAGGGCATCAGTCGTATTGGCAAAGACCTGAAGGACATCAGCGTTTCCATTGAGAACATTGGTAAGTTGGAGATTTACAACCTGGAGAAGAACCTCAGTTCCTTGGCCACCATCGCCAGTGCAGCACCCATGCTCGGTTTCTTAGGAACCGTGCTCGGTATGGTGCAGGTGTTCTTGGACATGGAGCAAGTCGGCACCGTCAGCGTTGAGCACATTTCATCCGGTACGAAGCAGGCCATGATCACCACCATCGTCGGTCTCGTTGTCGGCATTATCGCTTATGTGGCGTACAATAATTTGGTCAGTAAGGTCTCCAAAGTCATCCACAAAATGGAGGCCACGACCATAGAGTTTATCGACATTTTGGAAGAACCCGCAGCATGAATTTAGGCCAGCGAAATAAGATCAGCGTGGGCGGAAATATGTCGTCTATGACCGACCTGGTCTTCCTGTTGCTTATCTTCTTTATCATCCTTTCCACCTTGGTGAGCAATGGGGTAAACGTAGAGTTGCCAAAGGCAAAGGGCACGACTTCTGTCACGAGCAAGATGACCTTGAGTATCAAGCCAGACGGGTCTTACCACCTCAATGGCGGCCCCGTAGCATATAGGGATCTCGAGTCCTTACTGCGCGTGCGGTTGGAAGCCTCTACCGATCCGATCCTCTATCTCCAAGTGGACGAATCCGTGCCTACGGGAAAGACCGTCGAGGTCATCGGTATGGCCAAGGCCAACGAATGGAAGGTGATGCTGGGCGCCACGCCGAAGAACTGATCCTGCATGCAAGCCATCCTTGAGAAACGACGTCGCGAAGGCGAGAATAAGGACCGTGTGAAAGCGGCCATTCTCGCGGTGTGCTCCTTTGCCGGGGTTATCGTGGCGTGCTTTTTCTTGGTGGCCTTTACCAAGTCCATTCCCCCGCCCGGGGAGCAGTTCGTTGCGGTCGGGTTTGCGGACATCGGTGATGTCGCGGAGGCAAAGGGTGAAGTGGAATCGGAGGTGCCATCGGAAGCGGTGGAGGAGGTGGTTCAGCCTGAAGTTTCCCAAAGCGAGCCTGTCGAAGCAACTGTGGCGGAAGAAGTGGCCACGCAAGAGCAATCCGAAGTATTCGTTCCCACAGCGCCCGAACCGGTTGCCGAACCGGATCCTGAGCCGGAACCGGAGCGCACCGTGGATTCGCGGTTATCCAATGCCTTCAGTGCATTGGCGCAGAGCGGTGGCGGCGGTTCAGAAGGTGCATCAGACCAGGGAACGGGCAATGAGGGGGCAGAGGATGCCAAAATTGATGGCTGGGGCGTGGTGAGTGGAGACGATGGGGACTTTGACTTGGACGGCGGAAGTATCATCGGACGGCCCATTCAGAACGAGACCCCCCGCAAAGAAGGGGTGGTGCGGGTCAAAATCCTCGTCGACAAGTACGGCAAGGTGACCTCCGCTGCGTACGACGGCGCAGGCTCTAATACCGCGGATAGCGAACTCATCGAGATGGCGTGTCGGGCAGCAAGCACCACCACATGGACCGAGAACCTGGCCCGGCCCGTGCGGTCCGGGTTTGTGACCATTCGATTCGAACTCGAGTGACGTACGTCGAGGCCACCGCGTGGCTGTTTCAGCAGCTCCCCATGTTCCAGCGGCAAGGCGCCGCTGCCTACAAAGCCGACCTGAGCGGGACTTGGCGTGTCTTGGATGTGCTTGGCCGACCAGACCTGCGCCTGGATCACGTCGTTCACGTAGCTGGCACTAACGGCAAGGGTTCCGTTTGCACAGCCATCGCCAATGCTCTGCAGGCCCAAGGCAAACGCGTAGCATT
>CALGDB010000243.1 GCA_937884175.1 uncultured Flavobacteriales bacterium | reverse complement strand
CGGCCAATACTGACATCAAATCGTTTGGGTTAGGCTTCCGCCTTTTCCATCACCACTTTGCCTTTGTAGTACAACTTTCCTTCGTGCCAGTGGGCGCGGTGGAAGAGGTGGGGTTGGCCAGTGGTTGGGCATGCAGCTACCTGAGGTGCTGTCAGTGCGTCATGTGCGCGGCGCTTGCGCGTGCGGGCCTTACTTTGGCGTCGTTTGGGATGTGCCATGATGATATTATTTCAAGTCTTTCAATGCATTCCAACGCGGGTCAATTCCATCGTTCTCATCTGTTCCCCCATCGTCCGATGACCCATCCGGTTCGGCCGAAGTTGTTCGTCCACCATTCAAATACGCCGTCATCGCAGGATCGCATTGGTCTTCGGACGAGTGGAGCCTGCGCGAGGGCAGGTGCAAATGCATCCATTCGAAGATGGGCTGGCTGAGGTCCAATTCGTGGCACTCGGGGCCCAATGTCCATATCTCTTCTTCGGTATTCGTCGACTCGCCGAGTTGAACCACTAGGCGCTCGTCAAATACGAGGGGGATTTGAACATCACCAAGGCAGCGGTCGCAGGGAAGAATTGCGCGGCCATTAAAGTGCACAATGCAATCCATTTTCGAGCCGAGCTTGTCAATGGTCACTTCTGCTTCACCGCTGATTTGATCGGTTTCAGAAGAGGGAAAAGATTCAAAGAACAACGAATCCACCTCCATTTGGAAGTCGTGTTGACCGGGCTTCAGTCCCACGAACGGGATACGAAAGGGTGCCAAGTGATCCACAACCTCCTCATTTTGGGGAGTGCAAAGGTAGTCACAACAACCCGATTGAACAAATTTCAATTGCCGGCCACTTTGCAACTGACCCGAACGAGCTCAGTAGCGCTCTTTGCGCTTGGGTGGAGCGATCTCGAGGGGGTTCGCCGTCAAATCGCGGTATGCGATGCGGTTGAACCGAATGTCCCGGGCCATGTAGATGGCTGCGCGCAACGAATCGGGACTGGCGATGCCTTGTCCAGCAATATCAAAACCCGTTCCGTGGTCTGGGCTGGTGCGCACGATGGGCAGGCCCGCTGTGAAATTCACGCCGTATCCGAAGCTCAGCGCTTTGAACGGTCCAAGCCCTTGGTCGTGGTACATGGCCAACACCCCGTCGAATTGCTTGTGTGTGCCGGCACCAAAAAATCCGTCTGCCGGGTAAGGCCCCATCATAAACTTGCCTTCCGCACTGAGGTCCTTGATGGCCGGTGTGATGATACGTTTTTCTTCATCACCCATCAGTCCGTTGTCGCTCGCATGGGGATTCAGGCCGAGCACCGCAATGCGCGGCTGGGCAATGCCAAAATCGCGCATGAGGGAATCGTACATCAACCGCGCTTTGGCTTTGATCAAATCCGGATTGAGCATGGCCGAGACGTCTTTCAGGGCGACGTGTCCGGTGCACATGCCCACCCGGAGGTCGCCGGATACTAAAAGCATGAGCACCTCATCGACGTTGGCAAATTCCGCGAGGTATTCGGTGTGTCCGGGGTGTTTGAACGCCCCTTGGCGCATGGCCTCCTTGTGAATGGGCAACGTTACCAAGACGTCGACTTTCGTGCTCGCCAGGTCATTGACAACCGTTTCCAATGCGCTCATCGCAAAGTCGCCTGCAGCGCCGTCGACTTGGCCCCATTGGATGTCCCACGGCTCCTCTTGAATGTTCACCACATTTACTTGGTCGGACTTTGCCTTGTCTGCTCCTTCCACAACGGCCCAATTGACCTCGGGTTCGCCGGCCTTCTCAATGGCCGCTTCAATCAAATTGGGCGTACCGTAGAATACGGGCGTTGCTTCCCGGAACATGCGGTTGTCTTGGAACACCTTGACGAGGATTTCAGCGCCAATCCCGTTGGGGTCGCCGCAACTGAATCCGATGGTTGTTGGTTTTTTTTTGGAAGCCATTTGTGGGCGCAAAGTTAACGGTTGGCTTCCTTGTCCTAACTTGCATCAAGATGGTTTTTCAACGGTTTTTCGCGCGGACATGTCTGCTGCTGTTGCCCCTTTTTTTAGGGTTGTCATCAGCGCATGCAACGCACAACCGGGCCGGTGAAATTACCTACACGCATGTTGAGGGATTGACCTATGAAATCCTCATCACAACCTACACTAAAACCAGCGCTCCGGCCGACCGGCCTTGGCTGTATTTGTACTGGGGGGACGAGGTAGATGAACCCATTGACAGCCTCGAGCGGGAAACCGTCCAGTTGTTGCCCGAAGACATCCAAATCAATCGGTACCGCGGCAATCACACTTATGGTGGGCCGGGCATTTTCGAAATTAGGGTGGAGGATCCAAACCGCAACCAAGGCGTGCTCAACATTCCGGGATCTGTCGATGTTCCGTTCTCCATCAGTACGTTGTTGATCATTGACCCGTTGGCCGGTCACAACAATTCGGTGCAGCTGTTGCACCCGGCGCAACAAAACGCCTGTCTGTTTCAGCCGTGGATTCACAACCCCGGTGCCCACGATCCCGACGGTGACTTGCTCACGTATGACCTCGTCCCCTGCCGGGGGTTTGACTCCGACATTATTCCGGATTATGTGCCACCGGACGAAGTGAGTCCTGCCGATGACAGTTTCACCATAGATACCGATTATGGCGATGTGGTGTGGGAGGTTCCGCAGATAGCGGGCATCTACAACGTCGCCCTGCGCATCCAGGAATGGCGCGACGTGGACGGAGTGCTCATCAAGGTGGGTGAAGTGGTACGCGACATGCAGATTACCGTGGAATCCTGCACGAATCAGCCGCCGGAGATTGCCAATATCCCCGACACCTGTGTGGTGGCAGGCAACTTCCTTTCATTTTTGGTCAATGCTTCGGACCCCGATGGAGACAATGTGGACCTAGATGCTATCGGGGGCCCGATTTCCGAAGTGGAAAACCCGGCCAATTTCTCCGATCTCGGTGCCGGAATCGGCCAATTCGTGTGGTCCCCAGAGTGCACAGAAGTTCGGGAAGCGCCCTACCAAGTCGTGGTGCGCGCTGAAGACAACAGCGGGCAAGTGCAATTGATGGATTTGGAGACCTTTCAAATCCGGGTGGTCGCACCGCCTGCTGAAATAGCTGCAGCGGAACCGGTCGGTAATGCCATTTTGTTGGAGTGGAATGCACACGAATGCACCGGGGAGTTGCCCGGCTGGAAGTCCTCCGCGGGCCGCTATCACATCTACCGCCGGGTGGATTCGCTCGACTGGACACCCCATGCGTGCGAGACGGGCATCCCCGACACCTACGGCTTTACCTTCCTCGGAACGGTTGAAGGGTTGAACAATACCGACTACATCGATGAAGATTTGCTTTCGTTTGGGGCAACGTACTGTTACCGCGTGGTCACAGAGTGGCCGGGCAGTGGGGAGTCCATAGCAAGCAACGAGGTTTGTGCGGCGATTCGGAAGGACGTGCCCGTCATCACCCGGGCGTCCGTTGAAGCAACGGATGAGGCGAACGGTGCGGTGGATCTGCACTGGTCGCCGCCCACGGATGCCGACACGGTGGTTTTCCCAGGGCCATACCGGTATCAGGTGTGGGGCGGTGCTGAGGGAGACTCGGATTTGGACCTGTTGCACGAGACAGAACTAGGCCCCTACCTCAATGCGCTAGATACGGCCTGGGTCCATGAGGGCATCGATACCCAGACCCGCAGTTGGGTGTATCGGGTGGAATGCGTGAGCGCTACGGGCGAGATGGGTATGTCTGCTACGGCTGAGACCCCTTGGTTGGCGCTGGAACCCAACGACAATGCTTTGACACTTACAATCTCGGGTTCGTTCCCCTGGTGGGTTGATGCGTACGACATCTACCGAGAGGGCGATGCAGGATTCGAGTGGCTCGCGACCACGAGCGCCCCGACCTACACCGATACTGGGCTGGTCAATAACCATACCTACTGCTACCGCGTCGAGACGGTTGGGCATTACGACGGAGACGCGCTGCCTGGACCACTGTTGAATTGGAGCCAGCGCGCATGCGCTAAGCCGTTTGATTACACACCGCCCTGTCCACCTGATTTTGCAATGGAATCGGATTGCGTGGAGGAGCAAAACGAGCTGGCGTGGAGTAACATCGCCGGTTGTGCTGACGATGTCATGGCGTACCAATTGTACTGGGCGCCGACGCTCGGGGACACCCTGCGGCCGGTCGAAATTTTCAGCGACCCCGAACAATTGACCTACATCTGGAATGAGCAGGGCGAGCGCGGAACGATAGCAGGGTGTTTTGCCGTGACTGCCCTGGATAGTTTGCAGCCTGGAACGGATGGAACGCTGCGCCGAAACGAAAGCGCGCTGAGCGACACGCTGTGTGCAGACAACTGCCCGTTTTACTTTTTGCCTAATGTGTTTACGCCCAACCTCGATCAGGTCAACGATACGTTCCGGGCCTTTCCGTGGAAATTCATCGACTCGGTGGACGTGCGTATTTACAGCCGCTTGGGGGAAGAGGTTCACCAAACAAACGATCCCGACGTAAACTGGAATGGCATGCACAAGGATGGGCGGATGTGCGCGGACGGGGT
>CALGDB010000242.1 GCA_937884175.1 uncultured Flavobacteriales bacterium | reverse complement strand
GCCAAAGCTTTTCAGTACCCGGAACTGGACTCGAACCAGCACGCCCGAAGGCACAGCCGCCTGAAGACTGCGCGTCTACCAATTTCGCCACCCGGGTAAGAGTGAAGTGCCCAGGGCGGGACTCGAACCCGCACGCCCTAACGGACACATGGCCCTCAACCATGCCTGTCTACCAATTTCAGCACCTGGGCGGTGCAAGGCTTGATGTGCCTTTTGTGACCCGGCTGGGACTCGAACCCAGGACCCTCTCATTAAAAGTGAGATGCTCTAACCAGCTGAGCTAAGAGGTCAAAATTCCCCGTTTGGGGGGGCAAAGATAGTCAGATTTTTTATCCGCAACCTCTTGCCACCGAAAAAGTCGGAAACAGTGAATGTTCGCGCCTTATCTTGGTAAGAGTTCCCCTTGGTGCAACCATCCCTGTGCCGGAGTTGTTTATCTTTCGCCATTAAATGGTGCCGAGGGCGACAGCCTTCGAGCGGCCGACCCGCAAGACAGCAATGAAACCCATGTCCATGAAACGACTTATTGCCTTTTTCGCTGCGACGGTGTTGCTTTCAGCCACAACGTTCGCCCAAGAGATTGCCATTTCCAATACTACCCTCGAAACGTGCCAAGGATTTTTGGTGGACACAGGGCTCAGCGCAGGGGATTACGGCCCCAATGAGGACATTACCATGACGGTGTGTCCAGAGGCGCCAGAGACCATCATCACCTTGTACTGGGCGCTGGCCAACCTAGGCCCCGGCGACATCCTTCAAATCTTCGACGGACCCGACGACACCGCCCCTCTGCTCGGCACCTACACCGAGTACGAGGCCCAAGGGCTGGAGCTCTTTGCGTCGGAAGACAATCCGACGGGTTGCCTCACATTGCATTTTACATCGGATGGTGCTGGGGAGGGTAGTTTTGTCGCTGAGATGAGCTGCGGCTATCCCTGCGAACGACCTTTTGCCATCGTAGAGAGCGGGGAACCCGTTCCGCATTTGGCTTGCCCGGGTGAAGAAATCACGTTCGATGCTTCCAATTCAACGGTCGCGGACAATTTCGAAATCGTTTCGTGGGAGTGGGATTTCGGTGACGACAACACATCGAGCGCGGGTCCGGTCGTGAGCCACTCGTTCGATACCCCTGGGGCGTACAACTTGCAATTGTCCATAGCTGACAACAACGTCACGGACGACGATCCGGATGGCTGCTCCAACAACAATTTAATCGACCACTTGGTGTTGGTCTCGACGGAGCCGGACTGGACGGGAACTTCCTTGGATGCGACGATTTGTTCGGGTCAGCTCTTCGATTTGGAAGGGGTGGTCAATGGAGTGACCTACGATTCTGAGCCTTCGGGCGACTTCGGCGGCGGCTTGTTCATCCCAGACGACCAATCGCAATGCTTCAATGCGGAGTTGACCTTCACGGCGTTCTCCCCTGGAGCGGTGGTCGAAAATGCGAATTCCGATATCGTGGATTTCTTCATCAATTTCGAGCACAGCTACATGGGGGATTTGACCATTACGTTCATCTGCCCCAATGGCCAGAGTATGGCGGTGCACCAACAAGGTGGGGGTGGAACCAACTTGGGTGTTCCTGACCAATTGGACGGCACAGGTCCTGGCACGGGGTGGGATTACTACTGGTCTCCTTTGGCTACGAATGGCACCTGGGCGGACAACGGTGCCTTCGTTCAATTGCCTGCAGGAACTTATGAGTCGGCACAGCCGTTTACCCTGTTGGAAGGTTGCCCGTTAAATGGAACATGGGAAGTTGAGGTTTGCGATGCTTGGGCGATTGACGACGGCTACATCTTCGAATGGAACATCAACTTCGATCCGGAATTGTACCCGGAGCCTGTCGTCTTTACGCCCGTATTTGGCATGGATTGCGACAGTGCTTTCTGGGACGGGCCGAATATTTACGACGAAAGCGAAGACTGCAATGATGTGACCATTGTGGCGGTGGACTCAGGTACTTATACGTACTCGGCCACCAACAATTTCGGCTGCACCTACACCAACGAAGTTGAAGTTACCGTGGTCGACGGCCCTGAGGTTTCTATTGCTGAGCCTTCCGGATACTGTGGCTCGCCTGTGGAATTGTTTGGCGATGTATTGAACGAGCAGCCCGGCTTCAATTACTCCTACGATTGGACGCCCGCTGACTTGGTCAGTGGCAACGGGGCCAACGTCACGGTGGATGGGTTGACCCAAGACACGGTCATGACCCTGACGGTATCCGTGACCGGGGGGGATCTCGACAACTGCGAGGTTACCCAAAACGTTGAGGTCGACTTTTTGCCGCCGCCTAACCCTGTAGTGGGCAACGGCCTCGTCTGCCCAGACGATGCCTTGGACTTGGTGGCATTGAATTTCACGAACGAAGGATTGCTCGAATCGGACTTCACATATGAATGGACCTTTGAGGATGAGGTCGTGGGCACGGGTGCCGTGTTCCAAGCGACGGAGGAGGGGTATTATGAAGTACTCGTTTCGATGGTGGCGCCTTGCACTTGGACCACTACAAGCCAGTTTACAGTGGAGGAGGACATTTGCGAATTGACCATTCCGAATGTCATTTCGCCCAACGGCGATGGGCAATGGGATGCGAAAAACGACGCCTTCATCGTCCAAGGTTTGGACAGCGATCGATACGATGGCAGCACCATTCGGATTTTCAACCGCTGGGGTCAGATTGTCTACAGCAGCGATGACTTCGGCAAAACCTCAGGGTGGAGCCCGGCGCCGGAAGAAGCGGCAGAAGGAGGTGAAGCTCGTCGTGATGACGCAGCGCGAGGAGATCGCGCGCGTGCGCTACAAGCGCTTCACCGTCCGCTTCCGCAAGCG
>CALGDB010000241.1 GCA_937884175.1 uncultured Flavobacteriales bacterium | reverse complement strand
GTTCGGGAATAGTGATCGAACGACATGTCCAATCCTTCGAACGCCTGCTGCATTTCTTCGTGGTACCGGTCGACGATTTCCCGGGGGGTGAGCCCGTCTTTCTTCGCTCGCAGCGTGATGGCCGCACCGTGTTCATCGCTGCCGCACACCCATACCACATCCGACTCGGCCATGCGCTCGAAGCGCGCGCGGATGTCACCTGGCAAGTAGGCGCCGGCGACGTGTCCGATGTGGATCTGGCCATTGGCATATGGCAAGGCCGACGTCATCATCAAACGTTTGGGGTACCGGTATGAGGGTGCAGATGCCATTGTGCGCGCTAAAATGGTGCGAATTTCGGGCATTTTCCGCATCCCTTCCCATCTTGCGTGGAATCATGCCATTCCCGTGCCAAATCCCCAAGGCGCTGCAGCCGGGCGACGGTGTTCTCCTCGCTGCTCCCGCGCGGTTTGTGACCGCCGAGCAAGTGGCTGCAGCGGAAGCCCATGTCCGCTCTGCAGGCTACACGCCCATTGTTTACGATGGGCTGCTCGAACGATCGGGGCAATTTGGTGGGTCAGATGCGCACCGTTCTAACTACCTCAATGCGGGCTTTGCAGATGAGCAGGTGCGCGCTATATGGGCGATGCGTGGGGGCTATGGCTGTGGCCGACTGTTGCCGCTGTTGGATGCCAACGCCTTTGCGGCCGACCCCACGTGGTTGGTGGGGTTTAGCGACATAACTGCATTGCATGGGTGGGCACAGGCCGAGGGCATTGCGTCGTTGCATGCTCCTGTGGCGAGTACTTACGGCCAGGCTTCGGCACCCATCCAGCAGTGCATGTGGCGGGAGTTGGAGCAGAGGGAGGCAGGGCCTAAAGCAAACCACGCCGCCGTCGTTGGCGGCAACTTATCGGTGTTGTACAGTTTGCTTGGCACGCCCTACTTTCCACCGATTGAGGGTGCGTGGTTGCTACTGGAGGATTTGGATGAGTACCTCTATCACGTGGACCGGATGTTGCTGGCTTTCCGACTGGCGGGCGTCTTTGACTGCGTCCGGGGCGTTTTGGTGGGGGGCTTTAACGATTTGCACGATAACACCATCGCTGACGGGCAAGCGGTGGAAAATCCGTTCGGACATGATGTGCGGCAAATGCTGGCCGATCACGTACCCGCCGAAACGCCGGTCGTGCATGGCGTCCCGGTCGGTCACCTGGCCGAGAACGAGTCCGTCATCTTGGGTATTGCGTCGGCCAAATCGGTGCATTGGACGCGAGGGTTTTGACCTAATTTTGAGGCATGTACGGTTCCATGCAATCCCACCTCGAGTCCGAACTCGAGCAAATCACCGCCGCCGGTTTGTTCAAATCTGAACGCGTTATCGCGGGCGCTCAAGACGTAGAAATCACGCTGACCGACGGATCGAAAGTCCTGAATTTTTGTGCGAATAATTACCTAGGATTGAGCAGCGATCCGCGGGTGTGTGAGGCAGCCAAACGCGCCATTGACACCCACGGTTTTGGCATGTCAAGCGTGCGGTTCATATGCGGTACCCAGGACATTCACAAGGAACTCGAAGCCAAGATTGCAGAGTTTCATCACACTGAAGACACCATTTTGTACGCCGCAGCATTCGATGCGAACGGCGGGGTATTCGAGCCGTTGCTCGGCCCGGACGATGCCATCATTTCCGACGCGTTGAACCACGCCAGCATCATCGACGGGGTGCGCTTGTGTAAAGCCGCCCGCTACCGCTTTGCCAATGACGACATGGCGAATTTGGAAGCGCAACTGCAAAAGGTCCAAGCGGCCAATCACCGGTTTAAGGTCATCGTGACCGACGGGGTGTTCTCGATGGACGGCTACGTAGCACAAATTGACAAGATTTGCGACCTCGCGGAACAATACGATGCGCTCGTGATGGTCGATGAATGCCACGCGACAGGCTTCATCGGCAAAACAGGCCGAGGGAGCATTGAATTGCGCGACGCCTTGGGTCGGGTCGACATCATCACGGGTACGCTGGGCAAGGCCATGGGTGGTGCCATGGGCGGGTTCACGACGGGCCGGAAAGAAATTATCGAAATGCTGCGCCAGCGGTCGCGGCCGTACTTGTTCTCAAACAGCTTGGCTCCGAGCATTGTCGGTGCGTCGTTGGAGGTATTCAACATGTTGAGTGAGTCCACCGAACTCCGCGACCGGCTGGAAGAGAATACGGCTTACTTCAAAGCGGGCATGCGCCGCGTCGGGCTGCCCATCAAAGACGGCGAGTCGGCCATTGTGCCCGTGATGCTGGGCGACGCCAAGCTGTCGCAAGTCATGGCCAACCGGTTGCTCGAAGAAGGCATCTACGTCATCGGATTCTTCTATCCGGTGGTCCCGAAAGGCGAAGCACGCATTCGGGTGCAGCTTTCCGCCGCCCACACCCGTGAGCAATTGGATCGGGCCATCGAAGCTTTCCGCAAAGTCGGCGACGAACTCGGGGTGCTCGAGGCGAGCTTATGAACCCAGAATCTCCACACGTGTTAATTGTCGGCGACGGACTCGCCGGTTGCCTTGTCGCGTGGGAATTGCACCTGCGCGGCTGCTCTTTTGCTGTGTGGAGCGACGGCAGCCCAGCGGCATCGGATGTGGCTGCCGGAATGTCAAATCCCGTTTCATTTAAACGGATTCTGCCCCAATGGAATGCCCAGGAGCAACAAGATGAGGCGCGTGCTCGGTACCAATTGATTGGGTCGCAGGTCGAC
>CALGDB010000240.1 GCA_937884175.1 uncultured Flavobacteriales bacterium | reverse complement strand
GTGAGACGATTCGCGAGCCTCTTATTGCGGTCATTTTTGGCACCCTTTGCCGTCACCATGCCTGTGGCATTGTTCATTTTGGACATGCAATTCTTGTGGGTGTACGCCGATGACTTAATTGGCAAAGGACTCGCACCATTGGTCATCGCGGAACTGATGATTTACGCCTCAGCACGGCTGGTGAATCTCGCCCTTCCCCTAGCCATCCTCGTTGCCTCCATAATGGCCTTTGGTTCGCTGGCCGAACGCAATGAACTCACGGCCCTAAAGTCAGCGGGACTTTCGGTGTTTCGCATCTTTCGGCCATTGCTTGTCACCATGCTTTTGATTTCAATGGGAGCCTTTTGGTTCTCCAACGCCGCATGGCCGGTGGCCAACCTCAAGTTCAGGGCCCTGCTCTTCTCGGTCACGCAAAAAAAGCCAACGTTGAACCTCATTCCAGGCGCATTTTACAACGGCATCGAAGGGTTTGCCATTCGCGTCGAAAGTAAGGAGGAGGACGGCACCTTGAACGATGTACTCATTCACGACCACCGCGAGGGAGAGACCGGGGTGTCACGCGTCATTCGAGCCGAGCAAGGCACCATGGTGCAAGAAGGTAACCGGCTCACCATATCCTTGATGAACGGCTTCAGCTATGAAGAAGACCTAGAACAATCCAAAAGGCGAAAGGAACGCCTCCACCCCCACATCGCCTCTTCCTTCGAACGGCAAGAGTTTGAAATTGACCTCGCCTCGTTGGATTTCAGTAAGGCCGACGAAGGCCTTTTCAAACGCGCCCACGAAATGATGACCGTGGCACAGCTCGGCCATGCGATGGATTCCCTTCAGGGGCTCGTGGAACAACGCTTGGAGGAAGTCGAACTGTATGGAGGCCGACAAACCGTGCTTTTGCGGGATACCGTGTCCGCTGTGGAGACAGTTCAAGCAGCGGGACCACTCTGGACGGCCATGTCCCCCACTGAACGGCGCATGGCATTCGACGGCGCGCGCAGCTTGGCCCGTAACACCCGACAAGGAATTGCCAACGGCATTGAAAATGCAGATACGCGGGTTCGGGCGATGAACCGGCACGCGATTGAGTGGCACCGAAAGTTCTTCTTAGCACTCAGTTGCATCTTGTTATTTTTCATTGGCGCACCGCTCGGCGCCATCATCCGCAAAGGCGGTTTGGGCATGCCAACGGTGCTGGCCATCGGAATTTTTCTCGCCTTCTACATCCTTTCCATGATCGGCGAGCAAATGGTCAAAGCAGGAACGGTCACACCGGCATTTGGTATGTGGATAAGCTCGCTCGCACTGCTTCCCTTCGCGGTTTACTTCACGCGGCAGGCCATGCGTGATGCACAAGCCTTCCAGATCAACTGGCCATCTCATTTTTTCCGCACAAAAAACTGAGGCATGCGCATTCTTCAACTCTGCCACAAACCCCCGCGTCCGAGTCAGGACGGTGGATGCAGGGCGATGGATGCCTTGACTCGGGGGCTGTTAGCCAACGGCCACGAGGTAAAATTGTTGTCCATTGCGACGGAAAAACACCCGTGGCGGGCGGCGGATGTGAATGCCGAGTACATCCAACAGACCGGCATCGAAACAGTGCACCTGGACACCCGGGTCAATCGGGTGGATGCTTTCACCAATTTGTTGACCGGTGACAGCTACAACATCAGCCGATTTCACGCGCCCGAATTCGAACAAATACTCGTGCACGTGCTCCGGCGGCAGGTGTTCGACTTGGTCATCTTCGAAAGCTTATTCACCGCACCGTACCTACCCCTCGTACGGCAATATTGCGATGGCCCCCTCGTGTTGCGGGCGCATAACGTGGAGCACCGCATTTGGGAATTGATGGCCGCTGAAACGGAAACATTCACGAAACGCATGTATCTGCAGCATTTAGCAGAACGCCTTAAGGCCTTCGAGGTGAATGCGCTCCATGATTTTGATGCCATCGCGGCCATCTCGGCGAAGGACCGCGAAGACTTCAAGGCTTTGGGGTGCACCAGTCCGGTGTTCACCTTGCCATTTGGCTTAGACGATTCCGAGTTACCACCGGCCGCACCGGGGCCCATTGATCACGTCTTTCACATCGG
>CALGDB010000239.1 GCA_937884175.1 uncultured Flavobacteriales bacterium | reverse complement strand
GGGATGCCGCAGTCATCGGCAGCTTGTCATGTCGGGACGAAGCCATTGCCCATCCGGTGAACCGATGCTTTTTCGTTCCACCCAACGGACCGGTCGAGTTCTATGACAAACGGCACTTATTCACCTTAGCGGGAGAAGATGCCGCCTATGGCCCGGGCAAAGATCGGGTAATCATCGAGTGGCGGAGTTGGCGCATCCTCCTGCAGGTCTGCTACGACCTGCGCTTTCCGGTGTTCAGCCGGAATCGAAATGAAGACCGGTACGATGCTGCTGTGTACGTGGCCAACTGGCCTGCGGCACGGGTGGGTGCGTGGTCGAGTTTGTTGGTCGCTCGCGCGATTGAAAACCAATGTTACGTTGTCGGAGTGAACCGTGTGGGTGCCGACGGGAATGGTATTGACCATTCCGGGGGCAGCGCACTCATCGATGCGTACGGTCAGACCCAAGCCGAACTTGAGCCGGATGCGTGTGGATGGATCCGTAGCGACTGGGACCGCGCGGAGCTTGATCGGTACCGTACGAAATTCCCGGTCCTCGGCGACGGCGACCCCTTCGAGCTGACTTAGTACATGATCAGACGAAGGCGTTCAATCCGGTCACATCCAAGCCCGTGATGAGCAAATGGATGTCATGCGTTCCTTCGTACGTCACTACGGACTCGAGGTTCATCATGTGGCGCATGATCGGGTATTCGCCCGTGATGCCCATACCACCGAGCATCTGCCGCGCATCGCGGGCCACGGTCAACGCCATGTCCACATTGTTGCGTTTGGCCATGGAAATCTGTGCAGAGGTGGCCTTGCCTTCGTCACGCAATTGACCGAGGCGAAAGGTCAACACCTGGGCTTTTGTGATCTCCGTGATCATCTCCGCCAACTTCTTCTGCTGCAACTGGAATTGACCAATTGGACGGTCAAACTGCGTGCGTTCTTTCGAGTAGCGCAGGGCGGTGTCGTAGCAATCCAATGCTGCACCGATGGCGCCCCAAGCGATGCCGTAGCGCGCTGAGTCCAGGCAGCTGAGCGGCGCACCAAGACCGTCACGGCCAGGCAGGATATTCGCCTTGGGCACACGCACGTTGTCAAAGATCAACTCCCCAGTATCAGAGGCGCGTAAGCTCCACTTGCCGTGCATGGTTGGCGTGCTGAATCCTTCCATGCCGCGCTCCACGACGATACCTTGAATCCGACCTGCTTCGTTCTTGGCCCACACCACGGCGATGTCGGCGAACGGTGCATTCGAAATCCACATTTTCGCGCCGTTGAGGATGACGTCGTCACCGTCTTCCTTGAAGTTGGTGGTCATTCCGCCGGGGTTGGAACCGTGATCCGGCTCGGTCAAGCCAAAGCAGCCCATCATCTCACCGGTCGCCAACTTGGGCAGGTACTTTTGCTTTTGTTCCTCTGTGCCGTAGCGCCAGATGGGGTACATCACCAAGCTGCTTTGAACTGAAGCCGTAGAGCGCAAACCGCTGTCGCAGCGTTCGAGTTCCTGCATGATGATGCCGTAGCTAATCTGGTCAAGGCCGGGGCCGCCGTATTCCGCTGGGATGTAAGGTCCGAAGGCGCCAATCTCACCGAGTCCTGGCAGCAGGTGTCGAGGAAACACGCATTTCTCAGCCGCCTCCTCAATGATGGGGCTGACCTCTTTCTTCACCCACTCGCGGGCGGTTTCACGGATTAACTTGTGTTCCTCGGTCAACAGCTCGTCCAACAAGTAGTAGTCGTGTCCTTGGTAAAGGTCCGTTCGCATGGCTCTATCGGTATTGCATTAGCTCCGCAAAGATACGCCCTTGCTCCCCAAGAACCGTGCGGAAACCGAAGGGTTATGCGTTACCCGTGGACTCGTACGCCTCATCCACGCCCAAATTGCCCGTTTGGTATGCCGAAACAGCCAGTGCATCCACCCTTTCGTTGTTGGGATTCCCAGCGTGGCCTTTGACCCAATGAAACGCAACGTGGTGCTGGCGGTATACTTTGAGGAAGCGCTTCCAGAGGTCCGGGTTTTTCTTGTCCTTGAAATTCTTCCGCTCCCAGCCCATGACCCATCCTTTCTCTACCGCGTCCACCACATACTTGGAATCCGAGTATACCTCAACCTCCATTCCCGGTCGTTTCAAGGCCTCGAGGGCCACGATCACGGCGAGGAGTTCCATGCGGTTGTTTGTCGTCAGCCGGAAGCCTGCACTTATTTCCTTTTCATGTTCCCCATACATCAGCAATGCCCCGTAACCTCCCGGTCCCGGGTTGCCACTCGCTCCTCCATCCGTGTATATAGTTATGTGCGACATCAGGACGTTACGTGTTCGGCGATGCAGGCAGCGATGGCTCGCGGATAATACATAAGTTCCAGTTCCATGACGCGCTCGGCCAACGATTCGGGGGTGTCGTTCGGCTCCACTACACATGCCGCTTGAAACACCACTGCTCCCTCATCGTATGCTTCCGTCACCTTATGCACCGTCATGCCCGACTCCTTTTCATTGGCATCCAGCACCGCGCGATGCACGTGCAACCCGTACATCCCCTTTCCGCCGAATTTGGGGAGCAGAGACGGGTGCACATTCAGCATGCGCCCGCGGTAAGTACGAACAAGGCTTTCCGGAATGTGCATCAAGAAACCCGCTAAAACCACCCAGTCGATGCCTTTGGACTGCAACGCCTCCTGCAAAACGCCATCGAGCAGTTCCGCTTTGCTGAAACGGGTGGTTTCGACTCCCATCTGTCGGGTGCGCTCGTAGATACCCGCCTGAGTCTCCGGTCGGTTACATCCCACAAATGCCACATCAACCGTTTCCGAACCTTCAAAATGACGCAGGATCGCCTCAGCGTTGCTGCCCGAACCGGAAGCCAATATGGCAATGCGCGTTGGAGCGATGGACATCAGAATTCGAACGAACCGGGGTTTACTATGCGCATTTCGGCCTCTGCAATCATGGCCTCCAATGCTTCCAATTCTTCCGTCAACTCCCCCTCCAATGAATCGCCTAGCATGTACATGGTCACCGTAGTTTGCATTAATTCTGCCACCTGCTTTGCAATGCGCCGCTCCTGTGCCACGGATTTATACCGTTCCACATCCAAGGAGTAGTAATAATTCAAGGCATCAGCTTGGATGTCAAAAAGGTCCCGCGTCAATTGTTTCGCCAATTCCTGCGCTCGTGCTCTGCGCTCTGCAGGTAAATCGAAGTAGGTGCGCCCTGGGATATTCTCCGTTGCAGACATTTCCATGAGCACGCCTTGAACCGTCATCAATACCCGGCTGATCGGCACGTTTTCATTCGGCATCCTTACCAGCAATTCCTCGCAAATGTCAAGCGCACGTTCCGGATCACCCTCCTCCAACAACGCTTCGGCCAAAATGGACATCTGAAGGCGGAAGTTGGTCACCATACGGCGGTTGTTTTCATCCATGTAGATGCCGTCTTCCACGTTGTCCATACCACCCCATGACCACTTGTCCATCACATTCGTGTACATTCGATCAGTCGAAACGCCCCCGAATGCATTAGGGTTTGAAGCTTGCGGATACTTAATGGGAACAAAGCGGTAAGCCAATCCTTCCAACCGGAAGTATTGTTGCAGCCCCATGTAGCTGTCTGGGCCGGTGGTCACGGCAAAGTAAATCGGACGCTCCCAGTTGTTGTTGTGGATCATGTCCAAAACAGCAAACTGGTTCTTCAGGATGTACGGTTTCGGGTTTCCGTCAGCTCCACTTAATGTGAATTCAATGGCCTCCAATAGGTCAGGCATTTCTTCATTTGACAGCACCCCGTGTTCCACAATTGCAGCACTGTCGACCGGGATACGGAAACTATTGGAAGGTAAGTACGAGAATTTCTTTCCCCCTGCGTAATCCCGAACCTTGGAGTCATCCAACGCCACTGATAAGGCGCTCTTAAGGTCCAAGTAGGGTGCGGAAAGGTCGCGCGGTGCATCAAGAATTACCAAATCTCGCGTGCCTTGCCGGTACTTTTCCTCGTCCATCTCAATGGGCAGCGGAGCGCTCTCATAGGCTTGGCGCTTCATTTGATCGATGTACCAATCGGTATTCAGCAAGCTCAAGTTACAAATACGTACATCCGTGCGGTAGCCCTCAACTTCTTGCACATACCACAACGGGAACGTATCGTTGTCGCCGTTGGTGAACAGCACCGCATTGGGCTCCAAACTGTCCAAGTAGTTCTTGGCAAAATCTACACCGGTTCTTCGCTTAGCGCGGCTGTGGTCATCCCAACCTTCACTCGCCATGAGCGCAGTGACAACCAAGGTGAGAAGCACCATCACTTGCGCCCGCAGCGGCTCTGTAATTCCAAGTCGATTGAACAACAGTGCCAATCCGACCACCAGTCCAGCCACCAGTATCATGAATCCAATGGTCCAGCTCATCGCGTGGTTTCCCGACGTCGCCGCTTCTAAACCAAATAAAACTGCGGCAACAGCTCCAGCTGTACCGAGCGCTTTGACCGCGTCTCCTGCTTCGAGATTCCGCGACCAATCAAAAAGTGCAAAAGCACCTAATCCAATCCAAATAGCAAAGGCGTAAAACGAGCCGACAAAAGCGTAATCACGTTCGCGCGGTTGGTAGGGATACTGATTGAGGTAAACCACAATCGCGAT
>CALGDB010000238.1 GCA_937884175.1 uncultured Flavobacteriales bacterium | reverse complement strand
TGGGGGATTCTTGGTGTTGTTTGCGGATGAAGACGACTCACAGGGTTGGAACCACATGAATTTCAAGTTGAGCTCACAAGGGGAGCCACTCGCCCTACGCTCACCAGATGGCTTCTCTGTTGCTGATTCTGTGTTTATACCCGAATTGATGCAAGACCGGTCTTGGGGTCGTCAGTTTGATGCACATCCCAACTGGGTAGAGTTTTTCATCCCCACGCCCAATGCAACGAATGGGGCGAACGGCGTGATGGAACCGGGAAGCGAATCCTTGATGTGTTTCCCCAATCCTTTAAGGGCGAACGGAAGCATAACGTTCAACGAGGCAGTGGACATTTATGATATGCAAGGGCGTTTGGTAAAGTCCACGGCTGCTGCATGCGTATGGAATTCCAACCTCCCCGTAGGAACGTATGCCGTGGTAAGTGCGCGTCGGGTAGGGATAGCTGCGTCGGTGACCATGCTACAGATTCAATAAGGCCCAAATTGTTAGGTACTTAAATAGAATTCCTCTAATTTCGCAGTCCATTTTACGCTCCGGGGACACGGAGCCTTTATCATCTTTCCGTTTTTGTCCCGAAACAGAATACAAAACCCCTGGGCACAGCCATGAGTGAAGAAACCCAGCAACCCGCGGAGCAAGAGGCAAACAACGCTTCCCAGGCAGAAAATACTGCCACCCCTGAAGAACAAGTAGAACCAGCAGCTGAAGCATCTGCTCCTGAAACGACGGAAGAAACTCCAGCGCCCGAAGCCAAAGCAGCACCAGAAGTGGTGGACGAGCGTCCTGCACTTGCAGAGCCCGGTGATTTTGACTGGGATGCTTTTGAAGCGGATGTAGACGATTACAGCGCTGAAGATCGCGCTTCTCTGGAGACTACTTACGAGAATTCGTTGAACCTGATCCAAGAAAAGGAAGTCGTTGACGGAACCATCGTCTCCATCACCAAAAAAGAAGTCGTTGTCAACATTGGCTACAAATCGGAAGGTATCGTCAGTGCGAGTGAATTCCGATACAACCCCGACCTGAAGGAAGGCGATGTCGTTCCCATTTTTGTCGAACGGCAAGAAGACAAGAACGGCCAGTTGGTGGTTTCACACCGCACGGCCCGCATCTTCAGCGCTTGGGATAAGATTAACGAGGCGAAAGAGAAAGACATGATCATCCAAGGGGATGTAAAGTGCCGTACCAAAGGTGGTCTCATCGTAGACGTCTTTGGAATTGAGGCGTTCTTGCCCGGTTCTCAAGTAGATGTCAAGCCGATCCGCGATTTTGACGTTTACGTTGGTAAGCAAATGGATTTCAAAGTTGTCAAAATCAACCAAGAGTTCAAGAACGTCGTGGTATCACACAAAGCACTCATCGAGGCAGAACTCGAAGAGCAGAAGCGCGTTATTATTAGCGGCTTGGAGAAAGGACAGGTTCTTGAAGGAACAGTCAAGAACATTACTTCTTACGGCGTATTCGTGGACCTCGGCGGCATCGACGGATTGGTGCACATCACCGATATGTCATGGGGCCGAGTTAGCCACCCAGAAGAATTGGTTAAACTCGATCAACAACTCAATGTTGTTATCCTCGATTTTGATGACGACAAGAAGCGAATAGCCCTTGGTATGAAGCAGTTGACTGCTCACCCATGGGATTCAATGACCGAGGACCTCGTCGAAGGTGGTCGCATCAAAGGAAAGGTTGTCGTAATTGCTGATTACGGTGCATTTGTAGAGATTGCACCAGGCGTAGAAGGCTTGTTGCATGTTTCTGAGATGAGCTGGTCACAGCACCTCCGAAGTGCACAAGATTTCTTGAGCGTCGGCGACGAGATTGAATGCGTTATCCTCAACATCGACCGCGAAGACCGAAAGATGTCCCTCGGCTTGAAGCAGTTGAAGCAAGACCCTTGGTCCGAGATCGACCAACGTTACCCGGTCAATTCAAAGCAGAAAGGCATAGTTCGCAACTTCACGAACTTCGGATTGTTTGTTGAGCTCGAAGAAGGCATCGACGGTTTGGTGCACATCTCTGACCTCAGCTGGTCGAAGAAGATTAAGCACCCATCAGAGTTCTGCAGCGTAGGAGACGAAATAGAGGTGGTAGTTCTGGAACTGGATAAGGACAACCGTCGCATGAGCCTTGGACACAAGCAGCTCGAGGAGAACCCATGGGAAGTATTCGAAACCATCTTTGCCGTAGGATCGAAACATGCCGGAACAGTGGTGAAAATGGACGGAAACCAAGCCGTTGTCGCTTTGCCATACGGACTGGAAGGTTCTTGCCATGTGAAGCACCTCCGCAAAGCGGACGAATCCAATGTAGCTGTTGAAGAAGCAGCAGACTTCGTTGTACTCGAATTCAACCGCAATGCCAAGCGCATCACAGTGAGCCACACAAGATCCTTTGAGGAAGCCCCAGCCTCTGCTGCTGCACCTTCCAAGGAGCGCAAGCCACGTTCTGGAGCAGGCAACAACCGCATGATGAATGAGGTGAACGCCAGCGTCGAACGCAGCACGTTCGGCGACCTCGACGTGTTGAGCGCCTTGAAAGAGCAAATGGACGGCAACGACGATGCAGGAACTGCTGAAGAGCCGAAAGAGGAGAAGAAGCCAGCAAAGAAAGCGGCGGCTAAAAAGCCCGCTGCCAAGAAGGCTGCAACCAAGAAGGCTACAACCAAGAAGGAAGAGGCTCCTGAGCCTCCAGAAGCTGAGTCTGCTGAGGCACCCGCTGAAGCGGAAGCAGCAAAGGAACCTAAAAAGCCCACGAAGAAAGCGGCTACCAAGAAGGCTGCAGCCAAGAAGGCACCCGCAAAGAAGAAGGCTAAGAAGGCCGATGATGCTGATGCATCGGACGAAGTAGCAAAAAAGGAGAAGTAATTCATCTTCCGCGCTTAATGAAAAAAGGGAGGTCCAATGGATTTCCCTTTTTCTTTGCCCGTATCTTTGTAGTCGATGGCTTCACAAGTCCTAATGGATGAAGCGCTTTTCAAGCGTGTTGTTGACCGGTTGGCGCACCAGCTGCTCGAGCACCATGATTTCAATCACTCCGACCTTATTGGCCTCCAACCTCGTGGATACTGGTTTGCCCAAGTATTGCAACACCGTTTGCAAGAACTCCTTCCAGATGTCGATATCAACTGTGGAGGGTTAGATGTGACATTCCACCGAGATGATTTCCGCCGGAGGGAAAAACCACTAAGCCCCTCTTCAACCCACATGGACTTCTTGGTCGAAAACCGGCACGTGATTTTGGTCGATGACGTTCTTTTTACGGGACGGACCATCCGCGCAGGAATGGATGCGTTGCTGGCTCACGGACGGCCCAAATCCGTGCAATTACTCGTCCTTGTAGACCGCCGTTTTCAGCGAGAACTTCCCATTGAGCCGCAATACGTCGGCAAAACCATCGACAGCATTGATTGCGAATACGTGCAAGTAATACAAGAGGCGGAATCTGATCAATGCCAAGTTATGCTCCTAAATAAAAAGCCGGAATGAAGCACCTTAGCGTTCGTCACCTCACCGGCATCCGCGGCCTAACGCTCAACGACATCGAGCTGATCTTCCAAGCTGCCAAGGAGTTTAAAGAGGTCATCAACCGACCTATTAAAAAGGTGCCTTCCCTGCGGGATCTGACCATCGCGAATTTGTTCTTTGAAAACTCAACGCGAACCCGACTGTCCTTTGAATTGGCCGAAAAGCGGCTGAGTGCAGACGTGGTCAACTTTTCTGCTGCAAGCAGTTCCGTCAAAAAAGGGGAAACCCTGGTAGACACCGTGAATAACATCCTCGCGATGAAGGTGGACCTCGTGGTCATGCGCCATCCCCATCCCGGGGCCCCACAATTTCTGGCCAACAAGGTGGACACCATCGTGGTCAATGCGGGTGACGGCACCCACGAACATCCCACCCAAGCCTTGTTGGATGCGTTTAGCATGACGGAGCGGCTCGGAGATGTGCGCGGCAAGAACATCGCCATCGTTGGTGACATTCGACACTCACGCGTAGCCATTAGCAACATTTTGTGCCTCCAATTGCTCGGCGCGAATGTGCGCGTCTGCGGTCCAAAAACACTGATCCCAAAACACATGGCGTCAATGGGCGTGCAGGTCAGCCACGATTTGGATAAAACCTTGAACTGGTGTGATGCAGCAAATATGCTGCGCATTCAACTTGAGCGCCAAGATGAACATGCGGTACCGTACTTCCCAACATTACGAGAATACGCTGCAGGATTTGGGCTAGACAAGGCACGACTTGATCGACTGGACAAAGAAATTACCATCATGCATCCGGGGCCCATCAATCGCGGTGTTGAAATTACCAGTGCGGTCGCGGACAGTGATCATGCCATCATCCTCGATCAAGTCGAAAACGGAGTAGCCGTGCGCATGGCCGTTCTTTATCTGTTGGCATCGAACAAGTAACTTCGATTCGCCTATATTTACGGCATACAACAGATTCATGAAGTTCACAACTGAAATCCGCGATCAAATAGCAATCATCACTTCCCACGTGGAAAAGTTGGATGCATTGCATGCACCCGAACTCAAAGGCGAGCTCGTACGTGTTTCTAAGGAAGGAACGAAGTACATGGTACTCGACTTGACAGAATCTCGCTACTGTGACAGTTCTGGACTAAGTGCGGTTCTCATTGGCAACCGCCAATGCCGAGATGCCGAAGGGCATTTTGTGTTGACCGGCCTTCAGCCATCGGTGGAGAAATTGGTTCAAATCAGTCAGCTCGATAAGGTTTTGACCATTGTCCCCACCGCATCAGAAGGATTTGATCTGCTGGTCATGGAAATCACCGAATCAGAATTGAACGCTTCCGATAACGACTAAGACCTGTATCTATGAAATATTTTACCCTATTTGTTGCCATGTGTGCTCTCCTCGCCGGACAGGCACAATGTGAGCCCGATTTTGATTTTGGTGAATCAGAATGGGGCGCATCTCCTGACGCCTCAGTTGGGGAGCAATTTGATACTGCATATGTTAATGTGCCCTACGCTGACGTGTTCCACGTGTTGGTACCAACCGACGCGTCTGCCATTGACCCCATGTTTCAACTTCCATTAGACTCCGTAATCTTGACCGAAGTCATACTGACGGATACCGTTACGTTGGAGCAATATGCATTGGCCGACATTGGCCTTGAAATCGTGTGCAACAACCTCGGTTCTTCACCAGATCCTTGCACCTTAATTGCTGGCGCTCAGTACTGCGCCTCTTTAGAAGGGACACCAACTGCTGGTGGTGTATTCCAGATGAGTTTGGATGTGGCCGCTTGGGTGACGGTATTTGGCGTAGGAGTTGCCCAGCCCTATTCGTTTGCCGGGTACATTTTGGATGTCCTCGGTGAGCCCATCAACCATGTTGGAGACATGCAAGCCAACGATTGGTCCGTATACCCCAATCCTGCAAATGAGATTTTGACCGTTCAAAAGGCCTCACCCGATGCATGGGTAGAAGTGTACAATGTGGCCGGTCAAACAATGCCTGTTAGCAGCAATCAAGCGACAAGCCATGCCGTGCTAGAAACAGCGTCTTGGACCAACGGGCTGTACTTCGTTTTGCATCACGATGCTGCTGGCACCACTACGCAGCGAGTGGTCGTCCAGCACTGAGGCCATTCAGTTACTCCGGGTTGACTCGTGCATTTCGAAGTCACCATCCTTGGTTGTGGGGCAGCCACGCCAACTCTTAAGCATGCACCGACTTCTCAGGCCATCAATTGGCAAGGGAAGTGGATTTTGCTAGACTGCGGTGAAGGCCTACAGACCAACCTGAGGAAGTTTAAAATCCCGCTGCAAAAAATTGAGCTGATCTGCATTTCACATCTCCACGGCGATCATGTGCTTGGTTTGATTGGCTTGTTGGGAAGCATGAATTTATTTGGACGTAAGCGTTTACTGAAAATTGCAGGTCCATCGGCCATTGTGGAATTTGTGACCCGCTCATTGGAACTCACCCACACGCACATCCGTTTTCCCATCGAGTTCATTGACTGCAACGGACTGGGGGATGAAGCTGTGATTACGTGGGGGGAGAACACGGTACGCGCATTTCCAGTAAAACACAGAATTCCAGCTTACGGCTTCAACTTTCTTCACTGTCCAAGAATCCATCGCTTACGGAAAGACAGCATCGATGCACAAGGCCTTCAACGGAGTGAAATTTTGAAATTGAAAGCCGGCGAAGACGTCGTACGCGATAACGGTGAAATCCTTCGCGTGCAGGATCACTGTGAACCACTCAAACCTGCTATTCGGTACGTCTACAGTGGAGACACAGAACCGTGTGATGCAGTTCGAACCGCAGCGAAGCATGCCGATGTCCTTTACCACGAATCCACCTTCCTGCACGAGCTATCAGCGACAGCCAAATCCACGGGTCACAGTACAGCACAACAAGCTGCAATCTTGGGAAAAGAAGCCGGTGTCTATCTCCTTATTCTGGGACATCTATCCTCACGCTACCGAGATGAAAACCGTGTTCTTAACGAAGCACAAGGCCATCACCCGAACGCATACTTAGCCAATGAAGGCATGCGCATTCGAATTTTTCCCGGAGAAAAGCCATCTGTACATTATTTGGAATGATTCCAAATAGATACCTTTGCACCCATGCAGGGTACCATTGTCATCGCTGATAGCAGTCCAGTCTTCCGCCATGGGCTTGAACAAATTCTGCTGAAACGCGGCAATGATACAACCATTGTCCACGCGGAAAGTGGAGAAGAACTGCAGGCTTTGCTCACCCCGAACGCACCCGAATTGATCATCATTGATTGCATGGCACCCAAATTCAGCGTCGATGACGTACTCGCTTGTAAGCGTGTGCACTCAGGGCTTAAGATGCTTGCCATCACTGCGGCGCACAGTGGACAGAGCATCGTGCATGCACTGAGGGCTGGAATCACGAGCTACGTGAAGAAAGACTGCAGCATGGAGGAAGTGTTGGAGGCGATCGACGAAACAAGCGCTGGTGGAACTTTTTTTTGCGGTCAGATTCTCGCTGCAATCGAGGCGGAAAGTATACCCGTTGACGATTTGGAGTCCGCAGACGCATCGTGTGACCCCATTGTGCTTTCTAACCGAGAAATTGAAGTGCTTACCTTAATTTCAGAAGGATTGACCAACGTGCAAATCGCAAACAAGCTCTTCTTGTCAAGCCACACGGTGAACACTCACCGAAAAAACATCATGCAAAAGTTGCGGGTGAACAACACAGCCGCCATGGTGATGTACGCCGTAAAGTCTGGATTCGTGAGCCCCAACCGATTCTTGTTTCATCAATAGTTAAAACTGGTCAAATAGCCCCTGCAATTTGGACAATGGTGCCTAAAAACCGACTTTTGCAGCGTGCTAAATGATAGACGGCAGACTTTGATGATGATCGACACAACCCCTTCCTTTGACATCCACCAGACTGAGACCTCTCGGCTCTCGCAAGTTGATTTTGACAACCTAGATTTTGGACGTGTATTCTCCGATCACATGTTTGTGATGGAGTACGAAGATGGGAAGTGGCAGCGGGGTAAAATTGAACCCTACGGTCCGTTTACGATGAGTCCGGCGACGATGGTGTTCCACTATGGACAAGCCATCTTTGAGGGAATGAAGGCCTACCGCTCTGTCAGAGGAGACGTGACTTTGTTTCGCCCTGGCAAGAACATCGCACGATTCAATCAATCGGCCACACGAATGTGTATGCCAACCGTCCCTGAAGACATTTTCATGGAGGCTATTGCGGCACTCGTTGCTTTGGACAAAGATTGGGTGCCAAGCGGAGAGGATGCATCCTTGTACATTCGCCCCTTCATGATAGCCACCGACTCGTTTGTTGGAGTCAAAGCCAGTGACAAGTACGCTTTTAGCATCTTCACTTGCCCTGTCGGCGCATATTACAAAGGTTCTGTCCGTGTCAAAGTCGAGCGCACGTTTACCCGTGCGGCTGCAGGAGGCACGGGGTACGCCAAAGCGGCAGGCAACTACGCGAGTTCACTGTATCCATCGAAGCTCGCCCGCGACGAAGGATACGACCAGCTCATTTGGACCGACGCGAAGGAGCACGAGTACATCGAAGAAAGTGGAACCATGAATGCCATGTTTGTATTCAATGGGACGCTGGTTTCCCCTAAGACAAGCGAAACCATCTTGGATGGTGTAACCCGTGACTCGGTGCTGCAGTTGGCAAAGGACTTGGGTATTCCCGTGGAGGTACGCCGCATCACAGTGGAAGAGCTGCGATATGGAATGTCGAATGGCAGCGTTACGGAAGCATTCGGCGTGGGAACAGCCGCCACTATCAAGCCCATTGAGGAAATTGGCATCGACGGCATCAACTACCCCTTGGTTTCGAAAGGTCCTTCCTTGTCCTCTCAGTTGCTCAACGAACTCGATGGGATTCGCCGCGGACGTCTTGAGGACCGACATCACTGGAATATTCCCGTTTGAACACGATTGGATTCAGCCATATTCCACCTACGTTAACAGCCGACACGCTGCACTGGCGCTTCTTCTTTGTTCTTGTTTTCTTTGTCCTCAGCTTCGACGGCTTGGCCCAGAAACGTTACCTCACCACAGGGACTGGGGGCACGCCCATGGCACT
>CALGDB010000237.1 GCA_937884175.1 uncultured Flavobacteriales bacterium | reverse complement strand
TTGGTTGGCTTAAAAAGGACGGTACCGTTTCCAAAGTTGTATCGTTCGTCCAAAAAAGCGCTTGTGTATTCTTCACATGCACCTCGGTCATCCTTCAGGGAGCCAATCTTTACAACTCCGCTGCCCCATTTTTCTTGTGCTGTTTCTACTGCGTTTTGCGTAATCATGTCTGCAAGTTTTTGTTGGTTGTCAAATATATTTTCTTTCTCTGAAGTTCAGAACCTTTTAGCACTTCTTTAAATTCTCCTGTAACCCCAGATTGACAGGTTTACTTCTGCATCTTATTGATTTTGTAGTTGGAACGGGAGTGCGCTAAGTCAGCGGTGTAGATAGTGAAGTGTGCCAAGTGTTCTTGATGTAAAGTCTGAAGTGAAATGGTGAAAGTAGCTTGCTTACTTTTGTCGCTACAGCATGAGCTACTTTTTTACCTCCGAGTCCGTATCAGAAGGACATCCCGATAAGGTTGCTGATCAAATCAGCGATGCCTTGATTGACCAATTTTTGGCGTTTGATCCGAGCTCCAAGGTCGCGTGTGAAACACTGGTGACCACCGGGCAAGTCATCCTCGCTGGCGAGGTAAAAAGTCATGCGTATCTGGACGTGCAAACCATCGCACGCAATGTGATTTCGCGCATTGGTTACACGAAGAGCGAGTACATGTTTGACGCCCAATCCTGCGGGGTACTGAGCGCTATTCACGAGCAGTCCAGCGACATCAACCAAGGCGTAGAACGCATCCAGCCCGAGGAGCAAGGGGCGGGGGACCAAGGCATGATGTTCGGGTACGCGTGCAAGGAAACGGCCAACTACATGCCGCTCCCGCTCGACCTGTCGCACCGCTTGCTGCAAGAGCTCGCTGCCATCCGCCGCGAGACGCCCAGCCCCATGCCGTACCTGCGTCCGGACTCCAAGTCTCAGGTGACCATTCAATACGCCGACGCCAATACGCCCGAGCGAATCGAGGCCATCGTCGTCAGCACCCAGCACGACGACTTCGACGAAGAAGCAGCGATGTTGGCCAAAATCAAGCAAGACGTTCGCGACATCCTCATCCCGCGCGTCAAAGCGCAGATGAGCCCCGATGTGCAAGCCCTGTTTGGCGACGACATCAACTTGCACGTGAACCCTACGGGCAAGTTCGTGATCGGCGGCCCGCACGGTGACACTGGCCTCACCGGCCGCAAAATCATCGTCGATACCTATGGCGGTCGCGGCGCTCACGGTGGCGGTGCATTCAGCGGCAAGGATCCGTCGAAGGTGGACCGTTCGGCCGCGTATGCCGCACGTTACATCGCCAAAAACCTGGTAGCGGCCGACGTCTGTGACGAGGTGCTGGTTCAGTTGGCCTATGCCATTGGTGTTGCCGAACCGGTTGGGTTTTATGTCAATACTTACGGGACGAGCCGCGCCGGAATTTCAGACGGCGAACTCGCCGCGAAGATCCAGCCGTTGTTCCCGACCAAGCCGTATGACATCGAACAGTACTTCAAGCTGCGTACACCCATTTATGAGGAGTCGGCTGCCTACGGCCACATGGGCCGTCAGCCCGAAACGAAAACGAAGCATTTCGTCAGCCCAGAGGGCACCGAAGTGACGGTGACCGTTGAATTGTTCCCGTGGGAGAAACTCGACGCGGTGGAGCGGGTGAAGGTGGCACTGGGGTAGTCCTCAGAACAAAAAGTCGTAACCCTGGATCTTCATCTTCTGGTACTTGTCCCTGTTGAAGGAGAACAGCTGTGAGCCTTTGTGCTGACCGGGGGCTTTGCCATCGGCTTTCTTTTCGAGGTCGATGAGTAGCGTGGTTTTGAAGAGCTTCTTGCGGAAGTTTCGCTTGTCAAACGTCTTGCCCAAGGCCGTTTCGTAGAGGTTTTGCAGCTGGCCCAAGGTGAATTCGTCGGGCAACAGGCGGAAGCCGACCGGACGGCGCTTGACGCGGCGCTTGAGGCGCTCCTTGGCGTACTGGACAATTTCGTTGTGGTCGAAAGCCAAATCGGGCACCTGATCGAAGGCGACCCACTGCATGTCGTGCTTGTCCCAGTTTTCAGCCAAAAAGTCTTCCTTCCGCACCAACGCATAGTGGGATATGTTGATTACGCGCCCTCCTGGGTGCCGAAAGACCTTACCAAACGCTTGAAGCTGCTCAATCATGGTGGGGTCTTCGTATCCAAACAACTGTTCGAACATCTTGCGCGCAGAAAGCATTAGCTCATCCTCGTTGTTGAGGTAACGGCTGGGCAGGAACAACGCCCCTTGGTACGGTGAGCGGTTGCTGCGGGCGAGCAAAATTTGCAAGTTCGAGCCATCAAATCCGAAGAGCACCAGGCTCGTCGAGAGGGCAACACCAAAATCAGGTTCTTCTTGGGGATAGGCTAACATCGATACACGAAAGAGGGAGGGTCGAGCCCGGAGCATTGCCGGAGAAAGCCGCAAATTTACAGTTCAACTTAACTGAATTTACCACTGTGCTAATCATCAACAATAACAACATCCAAAGTGTTCACTCCAGCGACGATTGCGACCAGTTCGGGTACGGTTCCGGCGGCATCCCACCGCCACAGTTCTAGGCCTCCGGAAACGACGCGGCTGAACTCAACCCCGTCCGAGGCAAGGGCGCGAATGGAGCGCAATTGCCCCTCCACAGGCCACTGACTTCCCGATGCCACAGGCGCCATGGATTGACGGCACAAGAACTCTCCGCGCAGAAACAACGCTTCACTGCTGTTGATCCCCACTGAGCCATACGGCGCCAAGCCCAACGTACCCGACCCCAACAGGGGACACAAATCTGACAGCCCACCCGTGGCGGTATTCACAAGGGTCAAGCCGTCGCCTTCGTGGAGCATGCAGACATTGCCCGGGGTGCCCCCGTCCTGCTGCCCAACCACGGCCCACCCGTCGGGGGCGTTGGCCAACGCCACGATTGGGCCGGTGCCGCCCGTTTGGAAATTCCACGACCGCAGCCGGTGGTTATCCGTGGCCTCATTGCGCTCCCAAACGATGCACGTCGTACCGTCAAAACGTACATCAATGGGCACCCAGGGCGCTTCCGAAAACCGTTCAAACAGCAAATTCCCAAATGGATCGATGGCGATCACTCCGCCGCTGTGGGCGACGATGAATCCGGCCTGAACATCCAGTGGATACAAGGCTTTGATGTGGGGTGGCGTGCCAGCTATCGTAGGGTCTGTCCATTCGTTCGTCACTTCACCGGTTTCCCAATCGATCAAATGTACCGTGGCGTCGGTACCATCTGCCAACGCGATAACCCCGTCGGAATAGGTGAGCTTGGTGCTGCCTGGCAATCCCGTCCAGTCTTCCAATTCGCCGCCGGCGACATCCGTGCGAACCAAGGTGCTGGAGCCGTCCGATTCGGCTGTCAACGCAACTATGACCTCGGGCAGGTCCGCGGCTGCCGTGTAGTTCAAATCCCGGAAGGCTGCCGCACGGTTACCGGCCGCATCGTCGGCCACGACCGCGAGGGTCATGGGCCCCGTAGGCCAAGTGCTCGCATCCAACGCAAAGGCCACGATGAGGCTACCGGTTGAAGCTCCCGCCCAGAGCCCGGCTTGGGCAGTTTTGGGGGTGATGCCGTCCGCACCGCGCAACTCGACGCGCCACAACCCGCCGTTGTCGGCATCATCGGTGGCCTTGAACTCCACAAAAAATACATCGCCGAATTGAACGTTAGCTCCGTCGTATGCCGGTTCAGTGATGGAAACGGTCGGCGGAGTTTTGTCGCGGCTGCAGCCGGTGATGAACAGCAGCAAAGCGTTGCAAATTAGAAGGGTGGAAATGCGCATGGTCGACGTTCAGATTGCTTCAAAATTAGCGGGTGCTCCGGGTTGTTGAGAACCTTGTCAATGCGTTGTGAATTATCCATGCTCTTCAGGTCAAAGGCAAGCCCTACCTTCGGCCATCCCAGCCATGAACGAATCCTCTCCATCTGACAGTTCCGTTGCCCGTGTCCGACCCCGTGGCAATACGAACCAAGCCCTTTCGCCCGATGTATTGGGCAAGTTGCAACCCCAAGCCTTGGAGCTTGAGGAAGCTGTGTTGGGCGCCATGATGATGGAGCAGGCAGCGGTCAACTCCGTCATCGACGTCTTGAAGCCCGAGAGTTTTTACCGCGACGCGCATCGTCGGATTTATGCCGCAATTGTGGACCTATTCCACGCCTCCGAGCCGATTGATATCCTCACGGTCACTGAGGCTTTGCGCA
>CALGDB010000236.1 GCA_937884175.1 uncultured Flavobacteriales bacterium | reverse complement strand
GGGATGCATGGACAAGGCGAGATCCATGCCGTGCCACGCTTCGTGCCGGCCCGACGCTTTCCTCGATGCGTTGTTGTGGATGTTGACGAACCGGGCAAACGGCCAGCGGCGTCGAGTCCCCACGCGTATGGGAACGCCAGACTGCTGCAGCTGACGCGCGACCGTTGCGTCGGGAAACGCCAAAATCGCCGCATCGTACACCGACCAGTCCACGGCATCGGACCCGTCCCACACCACAACTCTGTCGACATTGACCGCGGCTTGTGCCACCGGTGCGGCATAAGACCGGGTCAGGAAATCGACCTGCAATCCCGGGTTCACCGACTTCAAAAAGCCCGCAACAGGGAGCGTGACTGCCACGTCTCCAATGGCGTCCGTTCGGCAAACGAGGATGCTTTTGATTTCCGCCCGTCCGCAGTGCACGAGCGACCGTTCCATGCGCATGAGGTTGCGAATTTTTCGGTACTTCTCAGCCGTCGCATAGGCACTCCAGCGGGCGATGGTCCAACCGGTGGCACCGTCCCGCCAACCGCCGCGCAAGATGGCATTTTTGAACCACTGAAATCCGGCTTTGATAGGGCGAATGAACGGGCTTGCCAACCACGCTGGCCCCTGATACGCCACCGCGGCAATGTCCGAGAAATAATCAATCTGACAGAGGTGATCATCGACCGAATGGTACGAGTAATGCAGGATGTCTCCTTCCATAAAACCGGCTTCACCGCCCTCCGCCATGTCCAGTCGATCGTGAGGGTTTTCGCCCGTCCACTGGGCATGTCCCGCCTTCCAAAGCCGAAGCTTGGTGTCCGGGTACCAACCGCCGTGGCGCACCCACTCACCGCAGTACGAGGTCAGTCGATTCATTCGGAAACCGTTGAACGAAGCTGCTGAAGCTTCCGCTCGCCACGCGCGAATGGACGCCGCCAATTCATGGCTGAGCGCTTCGTCCGCATCCAACGAAAGCAGCCACTCACCCTTCGCTTGGGCTGCGGCCCAGTTCTTCTGCTCGATGTGCCCTTCAAATGCGTGAGTCAGCACCCGAGCCCCCCGCTCTTCAGCCAAGGCAACGGTCCGATCGGTAGACCCCGAGTCCACCACCAGCACCTCATCTGCAATGCCCTCCAGCGAATCCAAACATTGCGGCAAGTTGCGCTCCTCGTTGAAGGCAATGATCACCACGGATAAGTAAGGAGAAGGCATGGAGATGGAACGGCTGGAAGGTGCGATTATTTCGCAAGTTACTGCGGACAAACAGGAAGTTTCCAACGAATGCTTGCACCCCCGATTCAAGCCGTTAATTTTGTTCGCTATGAATGTACTCTTGTTGGGAAGCGGCGGGCGTGAGCACGCCATTGCATGGAAGCTGAGTCAATCGTCCATGCTGCGGAAACTGCACATTGCTCCGGGCAACGGCGGCATGGAATCTTTGGGGGAAACTGCCGATTTGGATCCCATGGATTTTGCGGCCGTAGAGCGGTACGTCCGGCGCCATGAAATCGGTTTGTTGGTGGTGGGCGCAGAAGCGCCACTGGTAGCCGGTATTGCCGACTATTTTGAAGCTTCAACCAAGACCAATGTCATGGTCGTGGGGCCCAAAAAAGAGGGGGCCATGCTCGAAGGAAGCAAGGAATTTGCCAAGGCTTTCATGCAGCGGCACAACATCCCAACGGCGCGTTACGCAAGCTTTGATCACACCCAACTCGACGAGGCCATTGCCGCGCTGGATGAATTCCAGCCACCGTATGTCTTGAAGGCCGACGGGCTCGCCGCAGGCAAAGGAGTCATCATCACTTCTTCCAAGGAGGAAGCCGTCAAGACGCTTGAAGAAATGCTGAGTGGCAAGGCGTTCAGCGATGCAGGCCGGAAGGTGGTCATCGAAGAATTTTTAGAAGGCAAGGAGCTCAGCATGTTCGCTGTAACCGACGGCTCGAGCTATCATTTGCTGCCATCAGCGAAGGACTACAAGCGCATCGGTGAGGGTGACACCGGCCCCAACACGGGCGGTATGGGCGCCATTTCGCCGGTTCCCTTTTTGTCGGAAGAATTCCAACAAAAGGCGCTGAACCAAGTCATTATCCCGACCATCAAAGGGCTCGGAAAAGACGGCATCCCATACAAAGGCGTCATCTTCTTCGGCCTCATCAAAGTGGGAAGCGATCCGTACGTAATTGAATACAACTGCCGACTCGGCGACCCCGAGACCGAGGTGGTCCTGCCCCGACTGAAGAGCGATTTGCTTCACCTTTTCGAAAGCCTGTGCAGCGGGCTGCTGTCTGAATACGACTTGGTCACAGACGAACGCGCTGCGACGACGGTGATCCTCGCAAGCGAAGGCTACCCGGGCAGTTACGAGAAGGGCCACGCAATCAAAGGACTAGATGACGTAGCCGACATTGACGGCATGGTGTTCCACGCGGGCACCAAATCAAGCCGACGCAAAATCATCACCAACGGCGGCCGTGTCGTCGCCTTGACGGGACGCGGAAACGATGTCGAGGAAGCGCTCAAGAATAGCTACAAACTTGCCGAAAAAGTGACGTTTGAAGGAGCCTACCACCGTGCAGACATCGGTGCCGACGTCTTGGATTTGGCGTGAAGAAGTAAGAGAAGAGAGTTAGACGATGCCGCCTTCTTCCTCGGCCTTGGCCGTGTACTTCTTCTGCAACCGCAACCACAAGAACAACCCGCCGAAACCAAGGGCGATAACGGCCATGTTGAAGGGCAAGCTCATCGGAACGAGAATGGTTTCAAACGTCCATTCGATGAATTTCGCGACAGGAGTGATGATTTCTTGTGTGTTCATGGTTCCTAAATTCGGAACAAAAATAAGCAACCGTTGATTTCAATCCTCCGCTCCAATCAACCAATTGCATGGGCCCTCATTCCACTGACCATTTTCGGTGGATTGATTGCGCATTGGTGGGCGGGAACGCTGGATGGAACGAGCGCTGCGATTCACGGATTAGGGCTTACCGGAGTGGCGCTGTACGCACACCGCATTTACGTCAATCGCCACTTCGTCGACCGTGGCGATTCGGCGCTGGCTTGGCTGATCGTCCTGTGGAGTGTCGCGTGGTTGCGGCCGACCACCTGGACGGCGGGTTGCCGGTTGTGGGGCAGCTTGTTGCTCGCGTGCAGCAGTTTGTCCATGGCGTTGACGGTGCACCGGCAGTCGTCCACCAGCGGCATCCAATTTCGTTCGGGGGCCCTCGCCGCACTGGCCATCGGGCTCAACCCGAGCAACTGGGGACTCATCTTGGGCTTGGCAGCTATGCAAATCAACTTGCGACCGGGCATTTTTAGGGAATGGGCCATGCTGATCATTGGGGCTGGATGGGGAGGCGCGATTGCCATCGGTGTGTTGAATGCCATGCCGTTCGCTTTGGGCAGCGAACCCGCTGCGGCGGCCCCCACGTTTCAAACGGGCAATGGCCTGCATTGGATGATTTTGGCCTGGGCCGCAGCCGGCGGAATGGTCCTGCTGCGCAAACAGTCATCCCTCAACCTCCGATCACAAAATGCCCGAATGAGTGTCTTGACTGCGACATGGTGCACCGCACTGGGCGGGGCACTGTGGATGAATGCCGAAAACGGTTTGGACCTGATTGCGTTCCCCCTCACGCCGACACTCGGCTTGGCCATGGGCTTCACGTGCATCGGGCTGGTTCCCGAACGAGAGCGATCGCGGCGGTTGCAGCGGCCGTGGCACGACGCCGTGTACTGGGCGCTTGTTGGTACCGTGTTGGTTCTTTTTGTTCAGCAGATGTTGAGCTGAATTCCAAACAATCACGACCTTCGCACCATGAAATTTGGAGTGATCACTTTTCCCGGTTCCAACTGCGACATGGACATAGTCCACGCGCTTGAACACGACTTGGGGTTTCCCGTTGTTCAACTGTGGCATAAGGACCGCGATTTGCAAGGCGCTGATGTCATCGTTTTACCCGGTGGCTTCAGCTACGGTGACTACCTGCGCAGCGGGGCGATTGCGCGTTTTTCACCCATCATGGAATCCGTCGTGAACCATGCCAAAAAAGGCGGACGCGTATTCGGCGTGTGCAACGGCTTCCAAATTTTGTGCGAAACCGGCTTGCTGCCCGGTGCACTGCTGCACAACGAGAGCCGCAAGTTCATTTGCAAAAACGTCACCCTCAAGCCCGTCTCCCGGAAGGCACCAGTCTCCAACGCGCTGGATCCATCAACACCCATCACCATTCCCATTGCCCACGGAGAAGGCAATTACTTCATTGACGACGATGGGCTCAAGTCCCTTCAGGACAACGACCAAGTCTTGTTCCAGTACTGCGATGAGTCTGGTGCGGTCAACGCGTGGTCCAACCCCAACGGAGCGGTTGCCAACATTGCGGGCGTAGCTAACCGCGAAATGAACGTTTTCGGGATGATGCCCCACCCGGAGCGCGCGGCGAGCGACGACTTGGCCAACTCCGACGGCAAGGCCATCCTGGCGGGCTTAGCGGCCTTGGTGGAGGCTTAAGCTGCTGGGCAATGCATGGATTGTTGGCAAATGTTGGTCCTTCTCAAACAGAAGGTGAACATGATTGCCGTTAGATTTGTTTGTACCCCACAGGCGAAATAAGACGCTACTTCCATGAATCACTACCCTGCTGGCCCACACCTCTCGCGCATCGAGACCCCCTCGGACTTACGCGAACACTTCAACATTGAGGATTTACCAGCGGTTTGTGATGAACTGCGCGACTTCATTGTCGATGTCGTTTCAGAAAAGGGAGGGCACTTCGGAGCCAGCTTGGGCGTAGTGGAGTTGACGGTGGCGCTGCACTATGCGTTCAACACGCCGGAAGACCAATTGGTGTGGGACGTCGGCCACCAAGCATACGGCCACAAGATTTTGACCGGACGCCGCGATCGGTTTCACACCAACCGCCAGTACGGTGGCCTGAGTGGATTCCCGAAGCGCAGCGAAAGCGATTACGACACCTTTGGCGTTGGCCACAGTTCAACCTCCGTTTCGGCGGCCCTTGGTATGGCCGTAGCGAGCAAGCTGAGCGGACAGCACGACAAGAAACACGTTGCCGTAATTGGCGATGGAGCCATGACCGCCGGACTGGCCTTTGAAGGTCTCAACCACGGCGGCGCCGAAGACGCCAACTTGTTGGTGGTGTTGAACGACAACTGCATGTCCATTGACCCCAACGTCGGTGCACTAAAAGAATACCTGACGGACATTACCACATCCAAAGCCTACAACAAGGTCAAGGATGAAGTATGGCACTTGCTTGGACGCATTTCCAAGTTTGGCCCCAATGCGCAAGCCATTGCACAAAAAATTGAGTCGGCAGTGAAGTCCGCTTTGCTCAAGCAATCCAACCTCTTTGAATCGCTGAACTTCCGGTACTTTGGACCTGTTGATGGTCACGATGTAGAGCACTTAGCACAGATTTTCGAGGACATCAAGGACATCCCTGGTCCCAAGTTGCTGCACTGCGTCACCGTCAAGGGAAAAGGCTACGCACCTGCCGAAGAAGGCAGCGCCACCACGTGGCATGCGCCCGGTTTGTTTGACAAGAAGACCGGCGAAATCAAGAAGGCAGTGTCATCACAGCCTAAGCCCCCGAAGTTTCAAGACGTATTCGGACATAGCATTATCGAGCTGGCCAAGCAGGACGCCCGCGTGGTGGGTGTGACACCAGCAATGCCATCAGGGTGCTCTTTGAAGTACATGCTCGCTGAGATGCCCGATCGGGCTTTTGACGTAGGGATCGCTGAACAGCACGCCGTCACCTTCAGTGCCGGCATGGCCACCCAAGGCAAGGTGCCGTTCTGCAACATCTACTCGAGCTTCATGCAACGCGCCTACGACCAGGTCATCCACGACGTGGCGATTCAAAACTTGCACGTTGTTTTCTGCTTGGATCGAGGTGGCGTAGTCGGTGCCGACGGCCCAACGCATCACGGAGCATACGACCTCGCCTACATGCGCTGCATCCCAAATATGGTGGTCGCGGCGCCGATGGACGAAGTAGAATTACGCAACATGATGTATTCCGCTTCGCAATTGCACAACGGCCCCTATTCCATCCGCTACCCGCGCGGCACGGGGTCCATCGTGGATTGGAAGCAACCCTTCGAGGCCCTGCCCATCGGCAAAGGACGACGGCTGCAAAACGGCAACGACATCGCCATCCTCAGCATTGGCGCCATCGGAACCCAAGCCAACGAAGCCTGTGCGGCCTTGGCCCAGCGGGGGATCTCTGCGGCGCACTACGACATGCGGTTTGCCAAGCCGATTGACGAGATGATACTGCATGAGGTATTCGGCAAATTCAAGCATGTCATCACCTTGGAAGACGGATGCATCATGGGTGGATTCGGTAGTGCGGTGCTGGAGTTCATGGGTGACCAAGGGTACCAGGCCCAAGTACGTCGGTTGGGGCTGCCCGACCGCTACGTCGAACACGGCACCCAAGCAGAATTGTATGCCGAGAATGGGTACGATGCGGCATCCGTTGTAGCTTGCGCCGAGGAAATGGCGGCACAAGCAGGTACATCAGGTGCCATGCAGTCCGCGTGACATTCACCCAATGGAAACACCCCTCCCGGACCCCATTCGGAACCGCGTCGACGAGAGCGGCCTCATCGCACTAGATTTGGACCAGTTGGCACCCAAGGCCAATGTCCGCAGCCTCGACCTCAGCGCCTATTTAGAGAAAGGCTTGATCCTCCGGGAAAAGCCCTTTCGCGCCGCCATGGCTGAGTTGAATGCCGCTGACTGGGACGGGAGCACAGTTGCGCTGAACTGCGCATCGGACGCCATCCTCCCGGACTGGGCTTGGATGCTGGCCACTTCCAAGCTGACTGCCCTCGGGGCTCGCGTTTGCATCGGGGACGAAAACCGTACCCGTGAACGCCTCCTGCTCGAGGCCATCGAGGTCCTGGACCTCGAACCCTACCGCGACGGACGGCTGGTCATCAAAGGATGCGCGCAGGGCACCACAGCAGAGAGCTTGGCGCGTGTGATTCAGCGGCTCCAACCGGTCGCCTTGTCGATTTTTTACGGGGAGCCTTGCTCGACCGTTCCTGTGTACAAACGCCCTAAAAATTAAGGGCGATTTCGCACGCCGGGTGGTACCTTGGGGTCACGACTTAGGACCTCTTCACCATGATCACGCCCCCCTCTGAACGCAAGCTGTTTCTCATCGATGCGTATGCACTGATTTTCAGAGCGTATTACGCCTTCATCAAGAGCCCGCGGATCAACTCAAAGGGCCTGAACACGAGCGCTATTTTTGGCTTTACCAATGCGCTGCTCGACGTCATTCGCAACGAGGGCCCCTCGCACGTGGCCGTTGTATTCGATGCCCCTGGGGGATCGTTCCGCAACGAAACGTATTCCGAGTACAAAGCGAACCGCGACGAGACACCGGAAGACATCAAGCGATCCGTGCCTTGGATTCTCGAAGTGCTGGAAGGCCTGAACGTACCCGCCATCAGTAAGGTGGGATACGAAGCGGACGATGTCATCGGATTCCTGGCGAAAAAAGCAGCCGCGGAGGGCTTTGACGTGTACATGATGACGCCGGACAAGGATTTTGGTCAACTCGTCACCGACAAGATTCGAATGTTTCGCCCGGGGCGCGGCGGCAACCCGGCAGAAGTCTGGGGGCCCGATGAGATTCGGGAGAAGTTTGACGTGGACGAACCGCTGCAGGTCATCGACCTGCTCGGCATGATGGGCGACAGTGCCGACAACATACCCGGCATTCCAGGCGTCGGTGCCAAAACCGCTTCAAAGCTCCTGCATCAATACGGAAGTTTGGAAGGCGTCATCGAGCACTCCGGTGAGCTGAAAGGAAAACTCAAGGAGCGCGTCGAAGAAAACACCGAGCTCGCATTGCTCTCCAAGGAATTGGCCACCATCTGCCTCGACATCCCGATGGAATACGATTGGTCCTCGATGACCTTGGATGCGCCACAGGCTGAAACCCTTCGAGGCACCTTGGAAGACCTCGAATTCCGCACCCTTGCCCGGCGCATTCTGGGCGATGCTGCTTCTGCAGCTGCGCCCGCTGCAGCCCCTCCGGGGAGCGCTGCGCCCGACGAACCCGCTCAGCTCGATCTGTTCGGCGGAGGAGAACCCGGCAACGAGGCCAGCGATGCTACGAGCGGATACCGCACCGCCAAAGATACCTCAACCGATTACCAACTCGTCGCGACAACGGTAGCCTTGGATGCTCTTATCGAGGCCCTCCATGCAAGCGATACCTTTGCCTTCGATACTGAAACGTCTTCCTTGGATATAATGACCACCCAACTGGTGGGTATCTCGTTTTCGGTGGCTGCTGAGGCGGGATTTTGGGTCCCCGCCACGTGTGCAGATTGGTCCGAGCAAGAGCTTTTGGATCGGCTGCAGCCCGTATTTGCCGACGCCAATAAAGAGGCCATCGCCCACCATTTCAAATTTGACTACAAGGTGCTCGCCATTCGAGGCCTCGCTTTCCACAACAAGGTCTTCGACACCATGGTGGCGCATTACTTGATTCAGCCCGAAGCCTCGCACAAACTCGATCGCCTCGCCGAGACCGAGCTAGGCTATGCCACCATCCCCATCACCGACTTGATTGGGAAGGCCGGCAAAGCCCAGAAATCCATGGCCGACCTGCCCGTGGAATCCATCACGGAATACGCCTGTGAAGACGCCGATATCACGTTCCAGTTGCGGCAGGTATTCGGGCCGCGTTTGACCGAGGTTGCGGCGGATGAGTTGTTCCAGGCCGTAGAGATGCCCCTCGTCAAAATCTTGGCCGATATGGAACTCGAAGGGGTGCGCATCGATTCGGATGAATTGAACCGGTACAGCCATGAATTGGGTGAGCAGATTGAGCGTTTGACCCACGAGATCCATGAACACGCCGGGCAGGAATTCAACATCGACAGCCCCAAACAATTGGGCCCCATCTTGTTCGAAACCCTCGAAATCAAGGCCCGCGTCAAAAAAACAAAGACTGGCCAGTACCCCACCGGAGAAGAAGTCCTCGAAAAAATTAAGGGAGAACACCCCATCGTTCCTGCTGTTTTGCGCTACCGCAAACTCAAGAAGCTCAAGTCCACCTACGTAGATCCCCTGCCAAAATTGGTCAACGCACAGTCCGGTCGGGTGCATACCACCTATCAGCAAACGGTAGCCGCCACAGGACGACTGAGCTCCAAGGACCCCAACCTGCAGAACATTCCCATCCGCACGGAAGAGGGCCGGGCCATCCGCAAGGCCTTCATCCCCCGGGACGACAACCACGTGCTCCTCGCCGCCGACTACAGCCAAGTCGAGTTGCGCATCGCAGCCGCATTGAGCAAGGACCCAGGATTGGTGGACGCCTTTGTTCAGGGGCATGACGTACACACGGCCACTGCTGCCAAGGTATTTCAGGTCGACCCCGAGGCGGTTGACCGCGAAATGCGTAGCAAAGCGAAGGCTGTCAACTTTGGCATCCTCTACGGCCAAGGCGCATTTGGGTTGGCTCAAAATCTCGGTATCCCACGCCGCGAAGCCAAGGAGATCATCGATGCGTATTTCGTGGAATTCGCTCAGCTCAAGGCCTTTACCGCCGATTGCGTGGACCGGGTGCGCGAGACCGGGTACGCCGAAACCGTTCTCGGCCGCAGGCGGTACCTGCCGGACATCGCCTCCAACAACGCCACCGTCCGCGCCTTCGCCGAGCGGAATGCAGTCAATGCGCCGATCCAAGGCTCGGCAGCGGACATCATCAAAGTCGCCATGGTGCGCATGCAGG
>CALGDB010000235.1 GCA_937884175.1 uncultured Flavobacteriales bacterium | reverse complement strand
ATACACGCTGTCCGAAGGTGTTGAGCTTCCTTATTACGATATGTTGGAGCGTCCGGAGCGTATATTGGATGCGCCGCTGACGGAAGATCCTGATTACTTCTGGTTGGATCCGCAGGAAGCGGAAGCCCAATTAGAATGCTACTCGGACAGCACCTTGACGGGTACCGACTTCGTCATTACAGACATCACGCCAATCGTTGACTCGGTTTACATTGAGGACTGGGACGAGTGGGTGTACAACACCATTGGCTACGACACCACTTTTGTAGAAGTAGAGGTGTATGACGTCATGGAAGTATGCGACACCGTTTACTTCCACGCTGCGGATACGTTGTACGATGTAGCCGGTCGATTAAAGGTGCGCGATCCGTACACCACCATGACCATTGCTGGTTTCAACGGTGGCAATGGCATCTGGATGACACGCGATGGATTGAACTTCAACACGACCCCGAACTGGGTTCGCTTGGGCAACGCGCCTGCAGGAACCGGCACTAAGGCTGTGGAGTTCACGGTAAATGTTGAACCAGAAGCCGGTAACCACATGTTCGTAAGCGGTTGGGACGGTAAGTTGTACCGCTTCTCCGGCATGGAAGACATCTACACGCAAGACGATGTCCCGTCGAATATGGGCAAGCTCATCCAAACGGTGGGTGCAGCAATCACCGGCATCTCTGTCGATCCGAACAATCCGAACCACGTGGTCATCACGGTGGGCGGATACGGTAACGTCTCTTCAGGCAAGGTGCAAGAAACATTCAACGCCTTGGATGAGGACGTCAACTGGACGAACATCTGGAACGTAAGCGGATTGAGTAAATTGCCGTGCTACGATGTCATCATTGACGCGATGGACCCCTCCGGTGAGACCATCTTAATTGGAACAGAGTACGGCATCTTCGCCACGGACAACGGTGGCGAAGATTGGGTCATGGCCAACCAGAACATGGCTTCGGCACCTGACCAAGCAACCGCTCCAGTCTTCGATTTGAAGCAACAGTGGCGCGGTGCTGCACCTTGGGTTAATCCATCGAACCAAGGCGCGATTTACGCAGCGACGCACGGACGTGGCATCTTCCGCTCCGACTTGTTCTTGGACGTTGAAGACCTCGACGAGGATGTAGCGGAGCAGGCACAGGGCTTGTTCGTGTACCCGAACCCGGTCAGCGATGCGAACTTCACGGTTCAGTCAAACGAGATGAAAGGCGACTTCCAGTTGCAGGTGTTTGACCTGATGGGCCGCTTGGCAGTCGATCAGTCTGTGACCGGCTACGTGGGTGGTCCATTGGTTGTGGATGCAAGTGCGCTGCCTAACGGCCAGTACATTGTGCGCCTGGTCAATGGCCAGTTCCAAGAAACTGCGAAGCTCTTGGTCCGCCACTGAATACTAGAAAATTGAATCGAAGAATCCCTGGCCGCAAGGCTGGGGATTTTTTTTCGCTGGTAAAGCGAAGGGAATCAGAGGTGAAGCAGGGACGCGGTTCCGTCAACAATTTTCCCGCAGGTGAAATGCTGGATCCAGTCGCCCAAATTGATGTACCTCGCCGGGCCCGCTGAGGAGGCGTCTGAGGGGCGTGGCACCTCGAGGTCCAATGGGAGGTGGCGGTGGCCGAAAATGAAGCAATCGATGTCCTGGGTGTTCAGGACGTCTTTGCTGTAGGACCAGAGCCATTCGTTTTCGGGTGCTTGGAACGTCGCGTCTTCTTTGCCGCCCTTGGCTCGGCTGTCCTTGGATAAAAAGTCCGCCAGCGGGATGCCGAGGTCGGGGTGAACGCAACGGAAAGCCCACTGCAAAAATGGAGAAGTGAAGACTTTTTTGATGCGTTTGTAGCCGTAATCACCGGGGCCGAGCCCGTCGCCGTGCCCGATCATGCACTTGAGGCCATCGAAATTCCGAACGATGGGGTCGCGGTGCAATTGCACGCCCAGTTCTTCTTCGAGGTATCCATAGGTCCACAGGTCGTGGTTGCCGGTGTGGTAATGCACGGGAATTCCGCTATCTGCCACGCGGGCGATGGCGCCGAGCAGGCGCGTTCCGCCTTTGGGAACGGCGTACTTGTACTCGTGCCAAAAATCGAAGATGTCTCCGACCAAGTGGATTTCGGTGGCGGGCCCTTCTTGCGCGTGGTTGCGGCCTACCGCGGAGTCTTCGAGCCATCCGATGAAACGCAACTCACGCATGCGGCTGCGGGCTGCATCGGGGGCACCGAGGTGCAAGTCAGAGGCGAGGTGAGCGCGGTGCAAGTGGGTGGGTTAGCGAAGCAGTTCGTTCAATTTCGCCGCCAATGCAGGTCCACGGAGGTGAGTGGCGGCGATGGTGCCGTTTTGGTCCAACAACAAGGCATGGGGAATACTGCTCACGCCGTAGGCTCTAGCGGCATCGTTTTGCCATCCTTTCAAATCGCACACGTGATTCGGCCACTTCAAGCCATCCATGGCAATAGCGGCCCTCCAGCGATCAGCATTTTGATCCAATGAGACCGAGAACACCTCAAATCCCTTGGCATTGAACTGCTCGTATGCACGGACCACGGTCGGATTTTCCCGGCGGCACGGTCCACACCACGACGCCCAGAAATCGACTAAGACCACCTTGCCACGCAAATCGCTGAGCCGGCGGATGTTTCCGTCTGGATCGCGCATAGCGATGTCCGGCGCTTCATCTCCGACGCCGTAACGGGAGTTTTTGGCCGGGCGGGGCGGGTTGGCTCCGTTGCCTTTCTTGACCACCCTGTCGCGGGCGTTATTACGCGTCACTTGTGCGCTTCGGGTGGCAGAGGTAATTGCCTGGTGGAATGCTCCATCCTGCAGTTGCTCTTCAGTCGCTTTCAAGACCTCGTCGAACAACGTAGCGTTGGAACGGGGTTCGAGGTGTTCCAGTGGACCAAGGAGGGCGGGTGAGCCGGTATGGTCTTTGATGAATTGCTTCGCCCAGTTGTCCGCCTCGAGCTTCTTTTGTGCGGCTCGGTCGGAGAGTTCTTGCATTTTGCCCCGATCCTTGGTGCGCTGCATACTCCCCCGCAACATGCTCAGGGAGGTTTGGAGCGGCATCGCTTTTGCATAGTACTCGTGTACTTCGGCTGCGGCTTTGGAGCCGGTAATGGTCGCATCTGCAATGAAGCCTCCATCTGGAATCTCGGCCTTGATGTGCACGTGCATGGTGCTGTCCATGATGACGACCATGGGGGTCATGCCGCTGACCATGAGTTGGTAGTAATCGAGGACCAAAGCCCGATCGGGGATGAGCTGAAAATGGCCTTGCATGTCACTGGTTGCACTGCCAATGGATTCGAACTTGCCTACCTGCCCATTCGTACCGGCAACCCAGCGGCGGAGGTCCATCTCTACCCCGAGTCCGTTTTCACCGCGGAAAACGCCGGAAATGGCATTTTTGGGGCCATTCGTTGCTTCTCCGCATTCCGCCAATAGTCCTGCGCTCATCGCAACTACGGCCAACCACGTCATCCGAATCCCCTGTGGAAATCGTGGGGCTATCTGCTCAAGTACCTTCATGATTCAAATATCTTGAATTTTCAGCTTGTTCCGGCGGAATCGCTGGGGCGCTCTTCAATTTGTGCCCGAAGCCAAGGCCGTAACTCGTGCGGTTCTTGCCATTCAGCGTGCATGGGTTCATACCGAATTGACACGCCGTCAATACCGTCCAAGGGCATACGCACAACATCTTTTTCCGTGGTGACCAAGGCGTGGAGCCGGTCCGAATCCACGATGCGCCTCCATCGCTTGAAGTCGTTGGCGGTGAATGCTCGGTGGTCCGAAAAGGCTTCGCGGCGCACGACTTGGAAACGCCCGGCCAATCGATCCATAAACCTTTCCGGTCGAGAAATGCCCGCCACGGCCAAGATACGTTCACGGCGATCGGGCGACGCGTTTTCATCTCCATTGGCACAAGGGACATCGCCGGGCCAAGCGAGGAGCGGATCGGTTTCCATGTGGGTACCAAAAATGGGCTTGTGTGCTGGGAAAGTGGGTGCGTACGTGGCGCGCAAATCCCCGTGTATGTCGTCCAAACGTGTGACTACGATGGCGTCCGCGGCCATCGCCCTTTCGGGTACATCGCGGAGTCGGCCTGCGGGGAGCAACCGATCAGAAGCGATGGGCTGGGTGCTATCAATCAGAAGGATGCTGATGGTCGGCTTCAAGGCACGGTGTTGGAAGGCATCGTCGCACACTACCCAACGCAACTCGGGGCGTTCGTCCCTCATGCGCTCCAAGCCTTGCAGTCGGTCTTCGCAAACGGCGACGGCTGCGTAAGGCAGTTTCCGCGCGAGCATTACCGGTTCGTCCCCCGCCTCGGCACTGGTAGACTGAGGTGTCACCCATTGAAACCCCGACGTGTCTCGACCGTACCCGCGGCTGAGGATGCCAACTGTGCCTTTGCCGAGGATGTTTTCGAGATCGAGCACCAGCCGTTCGGTGAGGGGTGTCTTACCCGTCCCGCCCACGGTCAGGTTACCCAAGACCAGCGTCGGCAGTGCTCCTTCCTGAGAGGGCAGGATTCCGGTATCGTAAAGCCGGTGCCTGGCGCGGACGACCAAGCCGTACAGCTGGGCAGGTAACCACCCGAGCGTACGCACCAAGACGTGTTGGATTCGGCGACGAAACATGCTTTAAAAGTACGCGTTGTTTTGGTCCTCCCTTACATTTGAGTAATGCAAGCCAATCAACCTCTTCGAGTGCGCGATGTCATCGCGGAGTTGGAAGCTTGGGCTTCCCCCGCTTTGCAAGAGTCTTATGACAATTCTGGTCTGCTGGTCGGCGATCGGAATGCCGAGGTCACGGGTGTGTTGGTGTCGCTCGATTGTACGGAAGAAGTCGTCGCTGAGGCCGCAGCCTGTGGGGCGAACCTCATTGTTTCCCATCATCCCATCGTATTTAAGGGGTTGAAGCGGTTCACCGGGTCGACGTACGTGGAGCGCACGGTCATGGCGGCCATTCGCCAGGGCATTCAGCTGTACGCCATTCACACCAACCTGGATAACGTGGCTGATGGCGTAAACCAACGCTTAGCCTCCCTTGTGGGTTGCACCGCCAAAAGCCAGCGCATCCTCCGTCCCAAAGCCAGCGTCCTAATGCAGGTCGTGGTATATGTGCCGCAGGATCATGCCGTTGCGGTGCAGCAAGCGGTATTCGATGCCGGAGCAGGGCACATTGGGAATTACGATGAGTGCGGGTGGTCGCTTCAGGGTCAAGGGACGTTCCGGCCGCTGCCGGGCGCTCGCCCTTTTGCCGGTCAAATCGGCGAACGCAAACAGGCCAATGAAGTACGGCTGGAAGTGGTGGTGGAGCCGTGGAAACTCAGCGGAGTTCTCCAAGCGATGAAAGCGGCGCATCCATACGAGGAGGTGGCCCACAGCGTTTGGCCCCTCGAGAACACGTTGAGTAACATTGGATCGGGTATGGTCGGTGAATTGCCGGAAGCGATGGACGAGGCGGCGTTTCTCGACCGGTTGAAAGCAACACTGGGATGCGGGGCCTTGAAGCACACGCGATTGCTGGGAAGGCCAGTCCAAAAAGTCGCCGTGTGCGGCGGATCGGGAAGCTTTTTGCGCGGTGACGCCATTCGTGCAGGAGCCGATGTCTTCGTGACTTCGGACTTCAAATACCATGAGTTTTTCGATGCCGATGGCCGCATCGTGATTGCGGACGTGGGGCATTATGAGAGTGAATGGCAAACAACGGACCTGATTCTCAAGCGCCTAAACGAAAAATTCCCTAATTTTGCCCTCCATTTGGCAAAGGCCAACTCGAATCCTATTCACTATCGCTGACCTCAACTATGGCTAAGAAAACCACTGCCTCTACTGCAGAAGACAAGCTGCGCGCATTATATGACTTGCAATTGATTCACTCCCGCATCGACCGCATCCGCGTCGTTAGGGGTGAATTGCCTTTGGAAGTGGGAGACCTTGAGGACGAGATTACCGGTTTGCGCGCCCGCTTGGAACGCTTGGAAGAAGACCTCGACTTGGTCAACCAACGCATCTCAGCGTACAAGATTCAAATTGAGGACAGCAAGGCCTTGATCGCGAAGTACACCGAGCAGCAAAATAACGTTCGTAACAACCGCGAGTTCGAATCCTTGAATAAGGAAATCGAATACCAGACCCTCGAAATTGAGTTGTGCGAGAAGCGCATCCGCGAGTGCCAGGCGCAAGCTGAGCAGAAGGGTGAGGTTGTTACCGATAGCAAGGAGAAAGTGGAGTTGCGCGAGGCCGACCTCGAAAGCAAGAAGACCGAGCTTTCTGAAATCGTTGCTGAAACACAGCAGGAAGAGGACGTATTGAACACCTTGAGCGCCAAGATGGCCAAGGGCATTGACGAGCGTTTGCTCGCCAGCTACCAGCGCATCCGCGGTGCGGCAAAGAACGGGTTAGCCGTGGTGCCAATCGAGCGCGAGGCATCAGCCGGTTCATACATCAAGATCCCGCCACAGCGTCAAATCGACATCGCCCAGCGGAAGCGCATCATCGTTGATGAGCACAGCGGACGGATCCTCGTTGATAAGGAGTTGGCGGAAGAGGAAATGGTACGCATGGAGACGCAAATCAGCAAGGCGCTCGCGAAAGCCAAGAAGTAATTTCAGGTGGAGTGGCCCTCCCGCTCACTTGACTCACATTCGAAAACCCACGGTGGCAGCGACCATTCCGTGGGTTTTTTGCAACCGGCCGGCATCGAGTAGGTCGGGGGAGAAGAGGTAGATGTCATTTTGGTAGACGCTGCGGCGGTAGGTGCCCGCGAAGTACCAGTTTTCGGTGCGGTGCCCAAAACCAAAGCTACCAGTGTACCGGTTGGCGTCGGCCACAACATGAGCGGCTGGGGAGAAAGGCGAAGTTTCAAAGGAAGCGCCTGCTCGCACGCGCCAAGCCCGCTTCACACGGAATTCACAGCCGAACCGAGCGATGTGCGATGTGCCGTACAGTTCGGCGGCGGCCGCGTTTTCTGAAGCGAAGTCGTAAGCGCCGGGGCCGGAGAAGGCCGAGGCGTTCAAGGTGCCGGTGCCGTAATCGACCCGCTCGTAATCCGCGCTAACGATACCGGCTTTGCCCATGATGAAGGCGGCTGAAGCGATGAGGCGGGACGGGGTGTGGATGACGTACTCGAGTCGGTTGAAGGGCGAATTGTAATCGTACGTTTCACCAGTATTGAAGGCGCTGCGCACCGTCGTTGAGTACTCATCGGTCAGGGTGATGCGGCTTCGCGTATGGTAAGCCAGTCCAGCTCGGAGCCAATCCGTGACCGCAAGCGTCGCACCGACTTTCAGGTTGATGCCACTGCCTTCAACGGCGAGTATTTCTTGGAATTCCCATTCGCTGAGTGCGAGGGAATCGAGACGCGGGCGCTCTTTGTGGATGCTGGTCTCTTGAAATTCCACACTGACAATGCCGATGCTAGCTCCGATGTAGAGCCGTTCGTTGAGGCCGGAGCCCAAGCCGATGTTGGTTTCGTTGAGGTGCCCCGAGCGCTCAATGGTTTTGGTGGCGTAAGCGCCGCCTTCAGGAATGGCCGAAATGTAGGCTGTCGGATCGTTGTTTGGGTGGGGGTCCAGAAGGTACGTTTCCCATGCCAGATTGCTGGTGAACGGCGCCCGGTCGTACAAATCGGGCGGCACGGTGCCCATTGCCGCTGCAAGGAATGCATCGAGCAAAGACGCATCGAGGGAAGCATCCTCGATTTCAATCTTCTCGTTGAAATTCGCCCGGCGTGTGCTGGTGATGGCGAGGGTGGTCACCGGCCAATCGCGGTTCACCGAGGGGTAGCTCAACGCGATGCCCAAATTGGTGGTCGAGCCAGCGAGTTGGTGGGCATTGCCGATTTGCCCGTTGATGTTGACTTTGGCCTTTTTTGATGCGAATCCCGTGGTGAGACTGGCATCGCCGCGTCGGTACATGCCAATTCCGGCAGGGTTTCCATTGAGCGATGCGAGGTCTGCACCGAGTGCTCCGAAGGCTCCGCCCATGGCCATGGTGCGCGTGCTCCCCAAGGCCTCTTGGTAGCTGTAGCGCAGGATGTCAATTTCGTTTTGGGCGTAAGCAGTGGGTGGTCCCACAGCCGAGAGCAAAAGGCCCGCTGCGGCAGTCTGCAGGAGGGTATGCGTCTTCATCGACCGCCTCCGCGTGAAGAGCGTGAAGAACCGCTGGAGCGCGAGTTTCCACTGGAGCTACCCCCCGAACGTGATCCGCTATTGTTCGAAGGGGAACTGAAGGAATTCGAGCGGCTGCGTGAGGAGTTGTTCGAGTTGTTGGAAGGTGAACTCCACGAACGCGACGAATTGCTGCGTTCTCGTGACGAGTTGTTTGGTTGCATCCATCCGCGTTTTCGGCGCGATTGCTTCGGGGACACATACGTAGGGGATGCCTCTTCAGTGCGAGCGGGTGTTGCGGCCGGAATTTCGTCAGGGCGTTGGGCTTCCATTTTGGGGCGTACCAAGATGCCGTTGCTGTCGTAGTTGCTACCGTTGCTGCCTGTGTAGCTCATGATGGGCGTGCGTGTGCGCCCTGTGACACTCGTGAAGTTGTCGTTGGACCCGGTCCCTGTCCAACCGCCGTAATTGATGGTGTTGTTGCCCCAATTGGTATAGCCGTATGGGTTGTTCCAGCCGTTGCCCCATCCGCCATTCCAGGCATAGGGGTTGCCATAGCCGAGCCCGCTTCCGTACCCCATGCTGTAGGGGTTACCCAATCCGCCATAGAACGGATCGTAACCACCCAAGCCGTAGCCCATACCAAATCCACCTGCACCGTAGGGGTTCATGTACGAAGCCAACCCCCACTGCGTGCCGAATCCGTTGCCAAATCCGCCGCCGAAGGGTCGATAGCGGTTGTAAAAACTCGGCTGGTAGCCGGGCATGCCGAAACTGTTCATGTAACCCGGGCTGAATTGCGAACGGTCAGGATCGTAGTAGTCATCGCCATCGCTTTCCTCGGCGGTGTTCTCGTAAGCGAACGCCAAGTAGGCTGCATCGGTGACAAACTCTTCACCGCGCCGCAGGTACAATTCGTCATCTTCAAGTGCAGAGAAATCCGGAGTGGTAGCGCAGCCGGCCACCAACAAGCTGCCGAGCACGGCGTAGAGCCAATTGCCGGGTGAGCCAAACGGGAGAGAAGATAAACGTGCCATGGGGGCGGGGTTTAATGGTAGAAAGATACGAAATTGGGTACTTTTGCGGAGCAAGGGGTCCACGGGCATCTTTTAGCATAAACCATACCAAACTGACAGCGCAATTTCATGGCTTCAAAATTGACTTCCCGCGAGGCGGATTACAGCAAGTGGTACAACGAACTGGTGGTGCAAGCCGACCTCGCTCAACACAGTGACGTCAAGGGATGCATGGTCATCAAGCCGTATGGGTTTGCCATTTGGGAGCGCATGAAGGACGTGCTCGATCAGATGTTCAAGGACACCGGCCACGTTAACGCGTACTTCCCGCTTTTCATTCCTAAGAGCTACCTCTCCAAGGAGGCGGATCACGTGGAAGGATTTGCGAAGGAATGTGCGGTTGTGACGCACTATCGCCTTAAGAATGCGGAAGACGGCAGCGGCGTCGTGGTCGACCCTGATGCGAAGTTGGAAGAGGAACTAATTGTACGTCCTACGTCCGAGACCATTATTTGGAACACTTACAAGAATTGGATCCAGAGTTACCGCGATTTGCCGTTATTGGTGAATCAGTGGGCCAACGTGGTGCGCTGGGAAATGCGCACGCGTTTGTTCTTGCGTACCGCTGAATTCCTCTGGCAAGAGGGCCACACAGCCCACGAAACCTCTGAACAAGCTGTGGCAGAAGCACGTAAGATGCTGGACGTTTACGCCGACTTTGCGGAAGATTGGATGGCCATGCCCGTGCTGAAGGGAATCAAGACGGCGAACGAACGGTTTGCCGGCGCCCTTGACACCTACTGCATTGAAGCAATGATGCAAGACGGCAAGGCTCTGCAAGCAGGTACCTCACACTTCCTCGGCCAAAATTTTGCTCGCGCTTTCGATGTGAAGTTCGCGACACGCGACGGCAAGCAGGAATTGGTGTGGGCCACGTCGTGGGGGGTGTCCACCCGTTTGATGGGCGCCTTGATCATGACCCACTCAGATGATGCAGGACTTGTCCTTCCTCCGAAGCTCGCCCCGATTGAAGTGGTACTCGTGCCCATTTACAAGGGCGAAGATCAAATGGCGGAAATCGTCGGTGCCCTTAATAGTATCGCAGACGAGTTGAAGGCGGCGGGAGTGCGGGTGAAGATCGACGACGATGACACCAAGCGCAGCGGTTGGAAGTTCGCTGAGTACGAATTGAAAGGTGTGCCGGTGCGTTTGGCTATGGGCCCCCGTGACCTCGCTGGAGGAACCATCGAAGTGGCGCGCCGCGACACCCAGTCCAAGGAAATTGTCGAAGCTGCAGGTATCGTGACGCACGTGCGGAGACTGCTCGAGGAAATTCAAACGGCCCTGTTCGACCGCGCCGCGAAGCGCACGTTAGAAACTACCACGCGTGTGGACACCTGGGACGAATTCAAAGCGGCGCTCGACGCTGGAGGATTCGTCGAGGCTCATTGGGACGGCTCATCCGAAACGGAAGACCTCATCAAACAAGAAACCAAGGCCACTATCCGTTGCATCCCATTGGAAGACGACGGCGAAGCGGGCACCTGTATCCGCACCGGCGGGCCTTCTGAACGCCGCGTGGTCTTCGCCCGGGCTTACTAATCAAACGACCATGGAAAACACCCCCATCGGACTCAACCCCCAGGTGACCGCTGAGACGGTAGAAGGCTTGAATAGCCTGCTCGCCGACTTGCAGATCTTTTACCAAAACGTCCGCGGCTTCCATTGGAATATCCGCGGGTCGGAATTCTTCGAGTTGCACGCCAAATTCGAGGAACTCTACACGGATCTCCAGCTCAAAATTGATGAGGTCGCCGAACGCATCCTCACCCTCGGTGGCCGCCCGTTGCACACATACGAAGCCTACCTCGCGGCGACGGATGTGCACGCGGTGAAGGACATCTCCGACGGCCCCGAAGCATTGAAGCACTGTGTGGCTGCATTCAGCGTTTTGTTGCTGCGCGAGCGCGCATTGCTCCAGCTCACAGGAGAGGCAGGGGACGAGGGCACCAACGCTCTGATGAGCGACTACATCCGCGAGCAGGAAAAGACCGTCTGGATGTACCGCGCGTATTTGGGCTAAAAAGTTCGCGGCGGTTTGCCGATTGCAATCTCTGCAGTATATTTGCGCCCCATTTGGCCCGTTCGTCCAGGGGTTAGGACGCCAGGTTTTCATCCTGGAAACAGGGGTTCGATTCCCCT
>CALGDB010000234.1 GCA_937884175.1 uncultured Flavobacteriales bacterium | reverse complement strand
GGTTCTTGTATTTACCCCGGTTGCACAGATTCTGCTGCGTGCAACTATGATGCAATTGCCAATGTAGACAACGGAACATGCGATTACTGCTGCGATGCAGTTTCGTCGAGCAATCCTGATTATGGCGTAGAGGTTGAGCTGCACGCTGTAGGAGGAATTACAGGTTTGCGTACCTACCGTTTGTACGTGACAACGGCAAACGCTACCGATGTTTTGTCAGCGGTTTCCGGATACGCAGATTACCCTTTGAACATTTCAACAACAACAGATTTTTACCAGTACCTCGGCCCCGGTGGAGGAGTTACGCCAGCGGCTTGGTTGGCTGACTTTGCAACCTTCCCAGCTTTCGCGGATGGGGCATACGACTCTTATGTCACTATAGGAACTGACCAAATGGCCGATGTGGGCGCGGGTGAAGCAAACGCAACACTGGCTGTGACCCCGTCTGAGCCCTGGGATTCGGTGTTTGAAACTGGCGACGACATTTCCATTTCTTCGAGTTCCGGAGGTGCTTGGTTCCTTTCTCCTGGTGCTACCAATGGCATCGCAGGGGATGATAACCGCGTATTGATCGGTCAATTTACAACCGATGGTTATTTGAGCGGTGATTTATACGTTCAGGTTTTCCCCGAAGGTGACCAGACCCAGTCGCAAGAAATGTATATTTCATGGACATCTCCCTTGTGCGCTTGCACGGATGAAGCGGCGTGCAACTTCGATCCAGTGGCTTTGTGGGATGACGGTTCTTGCCAAGATGGTCCAGCGTTTTGGGGTGAGAACCTTGATTGTGAGGGGAATTGCTTGAACGATGCTGATGGTGACTACGTGTGTGATGAAAACGAAATTCCAGGCTGTTTGAATCCAAACGCTTGTAATTACGTTGAAGCACCAACCGACCTCATTACTTGCATTTTCCCTGAGGAAGGACTTGACTGCGATGGCAACTGCTTGAATGATGTGGACGGAGATGGTATTTGTGATGAGTTCGAAGAAGGAGGTTGCACGGACCCTGAGGCATGCAACTACGATGCCACTGCGACCGATGACAATGGTACATGCTCATATCCCGAAATCTTTGTTTTGGGAGATGTACCGACCTCTTCAATAGCTGGGTGTAGCTTGTTTGCCGATGGCCCAAATGCAACATGGCAATACGTGTTCACAGCAACAACACCTGATGATGCGAACAGCGGCTCGGCACAAACGCTTGAGCTCAATATCGTTTCACTTCCAGAGGGAGGTGTAAATTATCGGGTTGCAAAAACAACAGCGAATGGTAATTGGTTCTTCGGACCTGCCGAGCCGCTGACTTTAGGTATGAATTCAAAGACTGTTAGCGCTGTACCTTTCGCACGATCGGTAAAGTTCCAGTTTTCGAATGGTGATGGTGAGTTTGATTCTCTGGCATTAAACGGGGAAAGTTTGGACGATTGCACCTCATCTGAGGCGCAAATAGCCACTTGCAGTAACTTCACGGAAGGTACAAATGCGAACTGGCCTTTTATTTTCACTGCAACAACTGCAGCTGATCCAAATAGTAATCAAGCACAGACACTTGAGATTAACATTACCTCATTACCTGATGGTGGAGCGAACTGGAGGGTTGCAAAAACAACTGCCAACGGAAACTGGTTTTTCGGACCTGCTGAACCCTTAAGCGTTGGAGAAAACTCGAAGACTGTATCGGCTGTGAGTTTCTCGCGTTCTGTTAAGTTCCAATTCAGTTCAGGCGATATTGCTTTTGATGGGTTACTCTTAAATAGCGTTGATGTCAACGAGTGTGGTGGTCCACTGGAAAGTGCCGTTTACGATTGCGAAGGTACCTGCCTGAACGATGCTGATGGAGACGGAACATGTGATGAACTTGAAGTGTTTGGATGTACAGATGAGTCGGCGTGTAATTATGACGTAGCAGTAACGGAAGAGGATGGTTCCTGCGACTACTGCTGCGCCACGGCTGCCTCTGTAGAAGGCTATAATATTATCATAGAAACCGTTGGTGAATCTCCAGAGGGCACCATCAAGCGCATGTATGTTGAGACGCCGAACGCGACAGACGTTTTATCGGCTGTAACAGGTGATGTCTTGAATCCGACATATATCCGAAGCACTTTGCCATTCTATCAGTCCGAGCTGATTTCTGGAGTAACTGCGAACGCAATAAATCCTGCTTTCTTTAGTCTATTTCCTGAAACGAGCTACGACAGCTGGGTGACAATTGGTATTGAAAGCTCTGTCTATAGTTCAACAGAATCTGCTGTTGAGGTAGTTCCATCACTTACAAATTGGCAGAATGAGTTCCAAAATGGCGATGATATCGTACTCGAGGGTGATTTTGGAGACGGCTGGTTTGTGACTTGGGATGAAAATGCAGGGATTTACACAAACGGTTTGGCAGGTGACGACAACAAAGTCTTGGTAGGACAGTTCACAACAAACGGCATAATGAGCGGGCAACTTTTCGTTCAGATGTTCCCAGAAGGTGATCAGCAAAACCCCATTCAGGTCTTCTTGCCCTTCGGTTATGCCAGTGATGATGTAGACGCACCAGTCTTCACGTACGTTCCTGCTGATATTACACAAAGTTGTGCTGATGCTCATCCATCGGAGATGGCAGTGGCTATTGACGAAGGCTGCATTGCTGAGGTAGAATTGACCTTGGAGGAAACGTTGGAAGCTGCAGATTGTGGCTACATACTCACGCGCACCTGGACTGCAATAGATGCATGGGGTAACACAGCTACAGCTACACAGGTAGTAAACTTGGAGGATACTGAAGCACCAGTTGCGGTAGCCCAAGAAGACCTAACAGTTGAATGCGGTACTGATTTGACGCCTGGTTTAGGTGTCGCTGAATATCCAGTGAATTCGTTTGATAACTGCGCGGTTGAAGATTTGACATGGGAATACACAGACGTTGAAATGGCTGGTGGTGCTGACTTGACCGGTGTAACGGCTGATTTTCTTGTGGAGATGGGTAAGGACTTCGGAGGTCCGTTTGGCCAATCGCTATTCCTAGAGGCACAAGGTGTAACCATCGGTGATGGCGTTGAGATTGATTACGATGACTTATCGGCTAATCCATCTAACCACCGCGGCGCAATCGCTGTGGACATCTCAGGTGGATCCATCAACGCCTTCGTTGACGGAACCAACGGATTCCCATACGAATATGATTATGCCATCGTTACTATCTCCAATCTGTCGATTGATAACTTAGCGGGTGTGACATTGGGCACCAACGGTATTGCCCCAGGTTCAGAAGTATCCGTGGCAACTACATCCAACAGTATTGTTTTGACGTGGGATGGTACGGCAACGTACACAGAAGATCAGGCTGCTGACTTCACGGCGGATGATAACTCATCTTGCTTGGCGACTGCGAGTGTAATGCGTACATGGACGGTAACCGACGGATGTAACAATTCCGATACTGCAGTTCAGTACTTCACAATTGTTGACACGCAAGGACCCGAGTTTACTTCCACTCCCGCAAACATTGAATTGTCGTGCACCGACGAGATTCCAATGGCGACCGTTGAAGCGATTGATTGCGGAGGAGTATCCATTTCTGAGCCTGTGGACGATATCGAGGCGG
>CALGDB010000233.1 GCA_937884175.1 uncultured Flavobacteriales bacterium | reverse complement strand
TCCAGCGCGGTCCAGTTCGTCAGTGTGAAGGTGAAGGCGGTTCCCTTGTCATCGGTGCGTTCCAACGATTGGATGGGGAATTTCCGTGCCGCATGTGGCAGGTCGATGCTCTCCACCGGTTGCAAACGCATCCATTCGAACACGGCTTTCGCTTGGTCCGCGTCCTTTTCTGAGCGCAAGGTCAGTCGCATGCTACCGCTGTCGATGGTTGCCGTGTAAACCGTTGTGGAATCGGTGGTTTCACCCTGCGTCCAGGCATCGGATTTTTTGGAGAGAAACTGCGTCTGGTTTCCTGTGAAGCCGGCCTTCGCCGCAATGTTCGCTGGAATGAAATTCCCTTGCAACGTCTCGAGGTCAATCGTGGCGGCTTGACCTTGTTCCGGATCGAGGTAAAACACAACGTCAGAAGGTCCGTTCACCACCTGCCAAAGGTGCGGGGTAGCGCTGGCTTTGGGGTTGTTCCAAAACACCTGCTTTTGCTGGCGCCCCGCACGTTCAAGGACAAACTGACTTACGTGGGTCCATGTGAATTGCCCGGAACCGAGGTTTGAACGCGACAAGGCGTCCACCTCCCGGGAGAGTTCAGCCTGAACAGCGAGCTGAGCGAGTCGCGCTGAATCGACTGCGGCCGTATCCGGTACTATGTCCTGACCGGCTGCTCCGATTGAAAGGAGCCCTATCAATGTACCTGCAATGAGAGATGTTATTGCTGTGCGTTTCATCTACCGAATATACGGCGCATGCGGGATTCGCGTTACTAATTCCGGTACCGCCGACGTAGCCGTTTGGGGTTGTTCCACGGGGCCTGTAAATTCGGGTCACGAACGTCGACGTCCTCCTGCAACACCCAATGGTTTTTCTTCCAGACAAAACCATCATAGGACATATCAGGTCCGTAGAACGAGGTTTGGCCCTCGAGATCAGGACTCGGAGGGCTGAGGTGATCCATCACGATCATACCGAGGTCCTCACGCCACTGGAGCATGGCAGATACTTGATCCGAATATTCGAGGATGTAGCGCTTGGTGGAGCTGCGGCCGGCTGAGATGATGGGCACGCCAAATTTTAGTTTTGATCCACTGATCGAGAGCGTTTCCACCACTTTTCGCGTTCGGATGTTGTCTGCACCGTCCCAACCAAGCAAGGTGTAAACAGGACGGTTGCCTTGGTGTTGCAGGAGCACTTCGTAATACACAGCGCCCGGCCACTCCTTTGCCGTGTACCGGGATTTTACATCGAGCGTGGGCCGTAGGGTTGACGCGCGCTTGAACCGCAGCGATTGTGCCACTTGTTCGCCTTTTTTATTGGTGTAGACGACGACTGCACCGTAGGCATGCATTTGATTTTTCAATTCCACATTCCACGAAACAATGGTCAGCTGTTCCTTGCCGCTGCCAGCAGAAGCACACCCCATCACGCCACCCAGAGTCTCACGTGCCCTTTCTTCCATTGGATGGGTGCTCCAATGGGCGACCATAGCGTCCGAAAGTTGGTCACTCAATGCCAATCGATTGGAATCGGTTGTGGTCTGTTGGATGTGCGCGTATCGTTCAATAAACGCCTCCAAGTCCGACTGGGCAGCCGAAGCTGACAATGCACTGCATAGCACGACAAACCCGAGCCGCAGGTGAAGAGCCATGCACTTGAATCGCTTCGTTGAATGGGTTAACAGCATGGAATTGAAACGCGGGAGCGGCGCGTCGGATTGCCTTCAGAGGTGCATAAAGGCTTTCTTGGCCAGCAGCAATTCTTCCGATTCCTTGTGATTGGGGTCATCCACGCAGCAATCAACTGGGCAGACAGCCGCGCATTGGGGCTCGTCGTGAAATCCTACGCATTCGGTGCATTTCTCGTGCGCGATGTAGTAAACATCCATGTTGCGCGGATCATTTTCAAGCTCGGCATTGACCATGCCCGCAGTGGGGTGTTCACCGTCGCCTTTGAATCCTGTTCCATCGGCAAACTGCCAGCCGGCTCCACCCTCATAGATGGCGTTGTTGGGACATTCAGGTTCACAGGCACCGCAGTTGATGCAATCGTCGGTAATCATAATGGCCATGCGCGTGTACGGTCTTGGGTTGCAGCGTTAAATTTGAGGTAAAGATACTCACCAAAATGACCAACACATTGCATTCCAGCCTTGTTCAATTGGGCGCATGGTTCCGCGGCGAAATCGAAAATGAAGGACCAGACAATGAAGCGCTGCTGCGTTCGGCTGAGGCGCAAAACCGGTGGTTCACGAATGCCTTTGTCCAAGATTCAATGAAGGCCAATGGCGACATGCTGCGGGTGGAGGTGTTGGTAAAATGGCTGGGTGATTATCCTGGACTCGAGCGTCAGCGAGAACCCAAGCGGATCGGTTTGGTGCTCGCCGGAAACTTGCCCATGGTCGGGTGGCACGACGTTCTGTGTGTGTTGCTCACTGGTCACCGGGCCGTCGTGAAATGCAGCTCGGAAGACCAGGTGCTCATTCCGGCGGCAATTGCTGCTTTGGATTCCTTCAGCGATGAAGACGTCGCGTCGCGCGTGGAATTTGTGACGGGAACCCTCAATGATGTGGATGCCGTCATTGCCACGGGCAGTGCAAATACCAACCGGTATTTTGAATATTATTTCCGAAGCCTGCCAAAGGTGCTGCGAAGTCAACGGACGAGCGTCGCTGTTCTGAGCGGTTCGGAATCCCATGAGGAACTCCAGGCGTTGGGGGCAGATGTGTTTCAATATTTCGGCCTCGGCTGCCGAAGCGTCACCAAGTTGATGTTGCCAAGGGGCTTCGATTTGGACCGTTTGTTCGCCGCTTGGGTGGGGTGGGGGTACGTCGCTCAAAACAACAAATACGCCAACAACTACGATTACCACAAAGCAGTATGGCTGCTGAACCAAGAGGATCTGATTGAAAATGGGTTCCTGCTTGTTAAGGAAGACAGCGGGTGGGTGAGTCCGGTCGGAACCCTTTATTACGCCTGGTACGACGCATTGGACGACGTTCGGGATGAACTTGAAGGTGCTGCTGGCAGCTTGCAGTGCATTGCAACTCAGGTTCCGGACATGCTGAAGGTCACCACCGTACCCACGGTTTCGCTCGGACAGTCCCAAAAACCCAAGCCGTGGGATTACGCGGATAGAGTGGATACGCTGAACTTTTTATTGGCCTTATCTTCGTGACCAACCGCGAGAAAGAAAGTATGAACCGAGTGAAACAATGGGCCTTGGCCGCCGCTGGATGCACCACCTTGCTGTGTGGGTGTTCAACGGATGTAGAACTGAATGCACCGTATGATCGAACGCCGGTGGTGTTTGGATTGCTGGATGCTGCGCAGGATACGCAGTGGGTGCGCGTCAACCGCACATGGCTCGGCGACGGCAACCAATTTGATGCGGCGCTAATCGCTGATAGCAGCGAGTATCCGGCTGAAGAGTTGACCGTCCGCATCCAAGAGCGTGTCGGTGGATCGGTGGCAGGCGAGTGGGCTTTGGTGGATACGGTCATCGAAAACAAATCTGAGGACGGGATTTTCTATGCGCCGGAACACCAGATGTGGTACTTCGTGCCGCAGGGCGGTTTGAACACCGATGCAGAATACGACTTGACCATCGCGATTGCTTCTGAAGCGGAGGAAGTCAGCTCCACCACCAACATGATCGCGGAGCAGATTGGTAACATCACCCAACCCCCGCCAGGCGTCAACAACTTTAAACTCGGATTTGCGAGCCCCGGTTTCACGACAACCTACCCGGATATTACATTCAAATGGTCGTCGACTGCAGGGGCCAGTCGGTACGATGTCACGGTATTCATTCATGTAATGGAGCGCATTTGGAGCGACTTGGACCACACCGATCTCATCGAAGAACGCGAACGCATTGTGGAATGGAACATTGGTACCATCAACACCAACGACGATGAAGGCGGGGAGGTACTGCAAAAGGAAGTCAGCGGTTCGCGCTTCTATTCGACCCTAGCCACGCAACTTGAAGTCGATCCGTACATCACACGGATACTCGGTACGTGGGACGAGGAGGTGCAAATCGCCCGTGCCGTGGATTTTGTGTTGACCGTGGCCAACGAAGAATTGTCGACGTACTTGGAAGTCAATGCTCCGGTCACCGGTGTCATCCAAGAACGACCAGAATACACCAACATCAACGGAGGCCTCGGGTTGTTCGCTGCGCGCGCGACCCAAGGCGTCTATGGTGTGGGGTATACAACGGCCTCAGTGCAGCACCTCATCGAGGGCGATGAGACTGCCGCCTTGAATTTCTGCACACCTAACCCTTTCTCTGATTTCTATTGCGATTGATGGAACACACGCTCTCTACCCAAGTCCACGACGCCCGCATTGAATTGTCCATGGGGCTCTACACCATTCGATTCGCCGATGAGGCGGTACTCGATGTGAACCAGATGAAGCGGGTGGAAGCCGCTCGTCGGCAATTGGTGGAAGGAGGTGTCGGCCCCGTATTTGTTCTCATCCCCCGCAATGCAGCGCTTGTGGAGCAGGAGGCCTTGGCTTGGTTGGGTTCAGAAGAAGCGATGCTCGATGTTCCGGCGCGAGCAGTTGTGGTGCCTTCCTCCATTCAGGTTTTGCGCGACCGCATTCGGTGGGCGTTGTTCAGGCCAGCGGTTTCGTTTCGTGTGTTTCGTAATCCTCAGGTGGCGAAGGGCTGGGTGCTTGACCAGTGGTACGATTCCCAGATCGGCAAAGAAATTGATGCCTTCGAATCCGAAGGTCTTATCTAATCATCGTACGACAATTCGGGCGGTCATCCCGTCCGTGGCGCGCAACGTATATACTCCTGCAGGGACGCCGTTCGGTACAGTGAAGGCATTGGACTGACCGCTTGCCACAGCTCGGCCGGCCCTATCGGTAAATATCCACTCGGCTGGCGTGTCCCATTGCAGTTGCTGTCCGTGCTGAACTGGGTTGGGAAACGGCGTGAAGCAATTGGCTGCAGGTGCATTGACTACATCGCTCGACTCGCCCAAATCTTGGAACGTAGCGGTCAGGGGCAATCCAAAAATTTCCGTGATTTCGAGCAAGGGGAATCCCATTCCGGAACCCCACCATTGGTAGGTGACCTGTTCGCGATCGATGGAAAAGGGCTCACCGAGTTGCTCAATGAAGATGTCATCAGTGGCAGTCAATTCTGTGCGTGTTCGCAACACTTCATACGATCCGCTGGGCAAAATGAGCATGCCCCATCCATCCACCTCAACTTCACGTGACTGGGACAGTCCATACGTAAAAATGCCGGTCAAGTCCAACTGGAAAGCGGCCGTGCTGCTCAGGGTTTCACCGTATTCAAGGGGCAGGGGAATGATTTCATCGATGTCATCGTAGGTGACGGGCAAATCAAACCCCATGGCACTTAGCCCAACGCCGGCAATGGCGTAGGCATCACCGCCGGTTTGGTAGAAATTATTGAACCCTGCCAACGGGATGCCCAAGTCCACCCCGAAGTCGGGCAATTCAGTGGGCAAATAGAAATCGCACTGGTACGCGGAATTAAACGGGCTGTTAAACACCAGAGCCGCACTGATGCTCGCGTCGTTGATGTCGACCGGGGTCAAGGGTGCATCCATCAACGCCGTCAAGCCGCTCGCATCCCATGTTGCATTTGCTCCGCTGATTTCGCCGAGGCTGAGGTCCAAAATGGCTGCGTTGACCAGTGGGTAGGTGACATCCGGTTGGGGCATGTCGTCGCCCGTGATGGTGATCTGGCTGGCTGCTGCCCCTACGAAGAGGATGGCGGGAAGGAGAAGGATGACGTTTCGCATGGCGTTTGTTTGCCTCGAAATTACGGCTGATTTTTTCTTACCGATTCTTCCGCGCTCCCCATTGATCAAATGCCCACTTGAATCGAATGCCCACACCCTGAACAGCTTCGCCTTCGATGGCGTTGGTCAAAGATGCGTTCTGGCGGGAGTGGCCGGTGAGTTGTATGCCGCCGTCTTCCGTCAAATCAAAGCTCACTGTTAGGTCTTGAATTTGGAAGTCTTCGGCGTTTACAGTGCCCGTAGTTTGAGCGCCTACTTCGCCCTCGATGTGCAAGCGATCGTTGAGCAGCTGGGTGCTCAGTGCCAGTCCTACGGCTTGCTCCCCACTCAAGGCATCTTGTGCATAGTCCAACCCAACGTCCATTGCGGGTGCGATTTGTGAAATCCAATGACCCAATTGGTTGGCGAGAAATTGGGTGCTTTGTGCAGGTTGAATGAATCCACCAATCGCAGCTTCGGTGGGGTCGGAGGGGATGAATTGGTTGAGCGTAAGGAGGCCAAGTGCTTGCCGCTGCACTTCTTCTTCACTGACCAATGCCCCTTCCACAAGGGCTTGAATCCGGGAGTCGGCAGTGGGAACAGCCACATTGAAGTCCAGACCGGGCCGGAGCAGCGATCCATTGAGTTGCAATTGCAAGTCCACCGGGATGCGGCCTGGGAGGTCATCGGTTTCCGGAAGCAAGGGGTCCAGAGATGCGCGCGTTGTGTACGTTGTGGCGACATTCAGTTGGGCATCGTACGGATCGCCTTCCCATGAAACCGTGCTTCCGGGCTGGATGTCAAACCGCTTATTAAACCAATTTTGCAGTGTGAAGTGGTAGGCACCCTCGGTGATTTCGAGGTTGCCAGTCATGTCGAGTTCCTCAAAATCATTGACCTCCAAATCAAGGTGACCGGTGGCTTTGCCGACGATTTCATCGCCGACTTTTCGGTTGAACACAATCCGTGCTTGGGCTCCATTCTCGACGTCAATGCCGAGGTTGATTCGGGTGTTCGAAAATGTTCCGCGCGGGATAGCAGGGGTTTCGGTGTCGGTGCTGGATTTTTTGAACCGCACAAAATCCACATAATCCACATCGGATTGGCTGTCCATGGGCAGGGCGAAGTCCGTTCCTTCCCCCGTCTTGAGGGAAGCGTCAATTTCCAGCACGGGGCCGAATCCGGAAACGTTGATGTCGCCCGTTCCGCTGGCGGTCCCGTAAAACAGAGCGTCATCCGTGATGGGAATGTTTATGAGGGTGATGGCTCGGTCGCTGATCTCAATGCCAAAATCCAAATTCCAATCCTTGAAGTTTTGGTGCAATACCGTCCCGTTGAACCGAGCTTCAGCGCCGGACGCATCGAATAAGGTCCATTGGTCCATCAAAAACCCGTCGGGACGAACCTCGACGTTTCCGTTTACTTCGTAGTGGGTCCCGAGGTACGGAACGGTGAGGGTGACGCCATGTGGAATCACGTCTCCCTCAATGCGGGGGAAGGATTCAAATCCGTTGGCGCTCAAATTTCCCGATGCTGTGCCGCTAAGTCCGATGCTCGCAGGGGGCAGCAGCCCGTTGACCGGGGTGAGATCGAAGTCCGTGAATGCAACCGTCGCCCGCGCTGCGCCGAGGTCATCCAGCGGGAGGTCAAGTACTGCGTTGACTTCGCCTGACGGGAGTGCAGCTGCCTGAAGTTCCACATGGGGAGCGTTGATTGTACCTGAGGCTGACCCCACGGCATCCACTGCAATGAATTCTTTCCAGCGGGCTTCATCGCAAGCAATCGCACCTTCCAGCAGAGGCGCTTCAGGCCCGGAAGTGAGGGAAAGGTTGCCGGAGATGCCGCTGAGGCGACGCTTTTCGCTGCCCCACTGAAGGCCATCGTGGACAACGCGGGCCTGCAGGTTCCAATCGTTCCCATTTCTAAATGCACCAGAGAAATCGATGATTCCCCCCGCTGAACGCAAGGGCATGGCGGCCAGGGTTAATTCCGCCGACCCAGCATCGACGGACACCCGTGCAGGCTCTTCAAGCGCGAAGGCCTCGTCCCCAATTTGCCCTGTGAAGGTACGAATCGCCAAGGCCAAGCCAGCAGTGTCGCCAATCAATTGGCCCGACGTTTCTTGAATGATTGGCGTGTTATTGAGCGTCAGGCCATTCACCTCCCAGTTCAACCGAGAGGGATACTGCGCGTGAAGGGTGCCGTTGACCGCGAGGTTTTCTGCGTGAACGTTGCCGATGGAGGCGGATGTGACATGCGTCTGCACCATTCCACCTTTTCCATTCCAACGCGCTTGTGCGGTAAACGGTTCACGGGTGGTCATTGGCAGGTCGGCAAGCACAGCGATGGGTTGAAGGTTGACCACGTTTACTTGGACGTCCAATTGCGGAACGACGGAGGGACCTTCGGAGCGTGGTTCAAATGCCAATCGGGTTGGGTTGAATGAACATTCGGTCAAGAGGGCCGTGTTGCATCGAGCCGTGCCGGAAACAAACGCTGACGCCCATTCGATGGACCAAGCTTCATCGGCTCTTAATTGGACAGCATCGAACCGTTCAAAGGTCCGGGGGACTCGGTTTTGCAGCAAAACGATGTCCCGCACTTCGAGGACTTGTGTCCAGTTTTTTGCATCGGATCCTGACGCACGCCATCCAACATGTGCGAAGAGTTCCCACGGGGTTGTAGACTGGGTGCTTGGCGTCAGCTGTTCAATGCGTGTCTCCGTGGAAATGGACCAAGCAGGTGCATCCCAAGTTGTATTCCACTCCGTGTTGATGCCATCTCCGGCAGGGTGCGAAGCGTTCATGCGCCCCGCCCAGCCGCTCGCTGTGGCATGGCCATGTCCGATTAAATCCCAGTCACCCTTGCAGAGGTCTTGGGTCCTCGCATTCAAGGCGAATCCCATCAAGGCAACTGAAACTTTGTCCCGCTCTCCTGGGCTGTTCCAAGTCAATTCGATGCGTTGGTTAGACGCTGCCTTCGGCGTCAACCGGGCCGTTGTTGCTGTCCCGTCGTGCTCTCCTTGGATTTGCCACGTGGAGTGTGCTTTGAAATACGTGGGAAGCGGGAAGCCGGCGAGTCGGGAAAGCGCTTCCATCTGCGAGCGGCTGAGATCAATGGGGCCGATATTCCAATTTGAAGATCGATAAGCCAGCGGCACCTCCACATCCAAATGCGAGAGGAAGCCAGTGCCGCCGGACTCCGTGTGCGAGGTGAATTGTCCGAAAATGACTGAGTCTGTGGCAATTTGGGACCATTGCCTCAGCCAGTGGTCGCTGCGCACGGGCCACGTATGCACCTGCGGCAACGCTTCGAAGGCAACAGTTTGTTGCTCGCCATCGGTCTGCCAGTCCAAGGAAAGCGCTCCCCAATTGGAGGCGGTCTGCAGCGTGAATTGCTGCAGGGAATCGGCAGTTTGTAGGGCTGCACTGAGTCCTTCGATGGAAGTAGTGGCTTCCCAAGCGCCCGACCACGGACCATCGGACATTAGAAGCGGAGTTACATCCGCTTGGGGCACATGCACCGAACCGTTCAGGCGGGTGCCATCCCATTGGAGTTCCTCCAAGCTCAAGCGTTCCCACTCCACGGCGAGGGCAGCTTGATTTGAAAGGATTTCCATGTCTACATTGTTCACGGCAGCGGCATGCAGCAGTATGGAGTTCGGCTCGTGTGCTAGGGGTGATGGGGGCGGAGTCATGCGTTCTGGAGCGATGAGGGTGCCCTCGAGCCCATCGACGGTGATGCGCTCGATGTGCCAGCCTGAACTGCCGATTCCGGAGAGGCTTATGGCCACTCGATTTGTACGCAAATCGGTTCCTCCCGCATGCGCAACCGCCACTTCCTCCAATTCAACGGCAATCGGAAACAATCCAACGGAAGCTGTGCCCACCGACCACGTCAGCCCCTGCTTTGCGGTGGCTTGATTCAAGGCGAGACGGCATGCCCACGTCTGAAAGGCAGGCGTGAGGCCGACGGTTACGACCACGGCGAAGCACGCGACCAAAAGGTAGCGTTTGCGGCGGGGTGGTTTTGTGGATGCGGACCTCATCTATTGCACGTGAAAGTATACTTTTGCGGTCAGAAACCATGCCAACTCCTCCCGTTATCCTA
>CALGDB010000232.1 GCA_937884175.1 uncultured Flavobacteriales bacterium | reverse complement strand
ACAATTTCGAACGCATCAAAATCGATGGAGCTGCCGTCGCCAAAAGTGAAAGATTGGAGCACCTCGGTGGCCTCGCTATTTTGCGAGCGAAGCAGCCGTTGCACCCGCAAAATTAGCTCCTCAAGATGAAAGGGCTTTCCCAAGTAATCATCGCCTCCTGCCTTCAGGCCCTCCACCCGGTCTTCGCCGTCATTTTTGGCCGTTAAAAACAGAATGGGCAGCCGAGAACCTTCCGTACGAAGAGATTTGCACACGGCGATGCCATCCAATTTCGGCATCATGACGTCCAATATTGCTGCGTCCAGGCGGTGCTGCCGGGCCAGTGCTAGCGCTTCTTCACCGTTCTCTGCTTCGATCACAAACCAGCCTTCCCGCACAAAATTGAGTTTGACCGCTTTGCGCATAGCCGCGTCGTCTTCCGCGAGGAGGATGCGCACTTGCTGTTGGTCGGGGCTGTCCATGGCGTAAATTTCGGGCGAAATTGAATCCCTCTGAGATGGACACCAAATCAAACGACCTGCGCGGTGTGCCCACCATTGCCGATGCCATCGGATTGGAGGTGCTCGAAGTGAACGGAGAGCAGGTGAAAGGACGACTCCCTGTCGATCATCGGACGCACCAGCCCTATGGCTTACTGCATGGTGGTGCCAGTGTGGTCTTGGCTGAGACGCTTGGTTCGGTTGGCTCGCATTATTTAGTCGCCGACCAGAACAAAGCAGCCGTGGGCGTTGAGGTCAATGCCAACCACGTGCGCAGCGTAAGAAGCGGCTGGGTCTACGGCGTGGCGAACCTGGTCCACAAAGGGGGTAAGATGCACGTGTGGTCCATTGACATTCGCGATGGGCAAGAGCGTTTGGTTTGCACTAGCCGACTCACGGTCATGATCATCAACAAGCCAAACCAAGGGTAAATTGAGCGAACAAGCGGGGGGAATATGGTGGCGGCGACCGGGTGAACAACACGTAAACCGCCTTGAACTGGCCGAGAATGGCGATGTCGCCTTTCGGTTCGCACCGTTTCAAACCACTCCGGCGTGTCCATCGCTGCGGCTGACGGGACGAACCGTGACCGCCGAGTTTCCACAGCCGGGTGCCATCACCACGCTCGCTGAAGGTTCCTGCGAAGGGGCAAGTCAGCAGGAGCACGAGCACGCGGTTCAAGCGGCCTTGGATGCCATCGAAGCCGGCACCCTCGAAAAGGTAGTGGTGAGCCGCTCAGAATTCTGGGCCACCCAACGGACGCCTGAGGAAGTTTTCCAAGCAAAATGCACTGCCTACCCCGACGCGTTTGTCTATTTGTTCGCGCATGCCTCAGCCGGCGTGTGGATTGGAGCGACACCCGAGGTCTTGCTCGTCCGAGCAGGTGATCAGTTTGAAACGAGTGCCTTGGCGGGGACGAAGGCGGATGTGCAGTGCGAATGGACGGACAAAGAACGCTACGAACAAGCCCTGGTTGCCGACTTCATCGAGCAGAATGTCCGCGGCGGAAATGCTTCCAATGTGACCGTCAGCCAAGCTAAGTCCATGGCATACGGCTCTCTACAGCACTTGCAATCCAACATCACGTTTCGCTCAGAAGAGGACGTGGACTTTTGGCTGAATGCCTTGCACCCCACGCCGGCGGTTGGAGGAACGCCTCGGATGAAGGCGCTTGATTTCATCGCCAATCACGAAGCCGGCGACCGCAGGTACTACACGGGTTTCTTGGGAACTATCGAAGGCGATCAGGCCGCGTTT
>CALGDB010000231.1 GCA_937884175.1 uncultured Flavobacteriales bacterium | reverse complement strand
TACCTCGCCATCCCCAAGATTATCGCGGCAGCGGAAATCACCAACGCCGACGCCATTCACCCAGGCTACGGATTCCTCTCTGAAAATGCTGAATTCTCCCGCATCTGCAGCGAGAACAACATCAAGTTCATCGGGGCAAGTCCGGAGATGATTGAGGCCATGGGCGACAAAGCTTCGGCCAAGGCCACCATGAAGGCCGCCGGTGTACCGACCATTCCCGGTAACGAAGGCATCCTCGAGAGCCTTGAGGAAGCGACCAAAATCGCCAATAAAATTGGCTACCCCGTCATGCTGAAAGCCACTGCTGGTGGCGGAGGAAAAGGGATGCAGGTGTGCCACGATGACGAAGGCCTCGCCGAAGGATGGGAATCCACCCGCCGCGAAGCTGGAGCGGCATTTGGCAACGACGGCATGTACATGGAAAAGTTCGTAGTCGAGCCGCGTCACATTGAGATTCAGGTTGCCGCCGACCAACGCGGCAAAGCATGCCACCTCTCTGAGCGCGATTGTTCCATCCAGCGCCGCCACCAAAAGCTGGTAGAGGAAACTCCTTCGCCTTACATGACCGACGAACTCCGTGAGAAAATGGGGGAAGCGGCCATCAAGGCGGCAGAAGCCGTGAAGTACGAGGGCGTAGGCACCGTTGAGTTTTTGGTGGATGCCAACCGTGACTTCTACTTCATGGAGATGAACACGCGCATCCAGGTGGAGCACACCATCACGGAAGAAGTGGTCAACTACGACCTCATCAAGGAACAGATCAAGTTGGCGGCGGGAGAGAACATCAGTGGAAAGAACTACTACCCGCAGATGCACGCCATCCAGTGCCGCATCAACGCGGAGGACCCGGCGCGCAATTTCGCTCCATGTCCAGGACGCATCACGGACTACCACGCCCCTGGCGGACATGGCGTTCGATTGGACACGCACGTGTACTCCGGGTACCAAATCCCCCCGTTCTACGACTCGATGATTTCAAAGCTCATCGTTGTTGCTCAAACCCGGGAGGAAGCCATTTTGAAAATGCAACGGGCCTTGGACGAGTACGTCATTGAAGGCATCAAAACAACCATCCCGTTCCATCAGCGCCTTATGCGCCACGACCGCTTCCGCAATGGGGATTTCACCACGAAATTCATGGAGGAGGAAGACGTTTGATTTCCTTGCACCCTCAACGAAAAAAGCCGGTCAATGCGATCGGCTTTTTTTGATGATGTTCGTTGTGGATCGGCCCGGCAACAGGGGAATCACCTCCACCCGACCGCCGCGCTCACGCACCTCTTCGGAGCCGACGATGAAGCCGCGTTCGCCTTTGCTGGCCTCCGGATCGTAATCGCCCCCTTTGACCAATACGTCGGGCTGCACCGCTGCAATCAGGTCCGCCGGCGTTTCCGTTTCGAAAACGATGACTGCATCCACGGCCTGCAAGGCTTCGAGCACGGTTTTGCGGTCCGCCGCCTCGTTGATGGGGCGTTCCGGTCCTTTGCCCAACATCCGCACGCTTACGTCCGAATTCAAACCGACGACCAATTTGCCGCCCAAGGCTTTCGCTGTTTGCAGGTAGGTCACATGCCCGGCATGTAAAATGTCGAAGACCCCGTTGGTTAAGACGATGGTCTCACCGGAAGCTCGCCAGGCATCAATGAGCGCTTGTTCTTGAGGCGTCATGCGCGGTCTTTTCTCAAGCGATACACCAGCAGGTAGATGTACGCGATGCCGCCCATGGTGACGATCATCGCCGTCTGGGTAAACCAAATGATGTTTGCCACGGCGAGACCAAGCGCCTTCCCGAAGCCCAAGGCCATGAAGCCCGACATGACCGCCCATTGGTAGGAACCAACCCCGCCCGGAGCGGGGATGACCATGCCAAACCCTCCCGCAACCATGATGAACAAGCCTTGCAATATGGTAATGTCTCGCACCTCATCGAAGGATTTGAAAATGACCCAGGCCATGAAGAAGTACATGAGCCAAATGAAGAATGTGTGGGCCATGAAGCGCCCTTTCTGCTTCATGTGGCGGATGCTGTTGAGCCCGTTCCAAACCCCAGCCAAAAACTCCGCAATTCGCCGCGCAAACGGCAAGGCCATGAGCGCTTTGCGCTTCCACACCCCCACGCCCACCAACCCCAAGGCGATGGCGCCCAAGGCGATGAGTTTACTCAAATCTGGCAGCACAGCGCCGTCCAGCAATTGGACAAACGCCGGCAAATTCCCCAACACAGCCGCTGCGGTCAACACCATGAGGAAGCCAAAATCAATAACGCGTTCACTGATGACCGTCCCGAACAGCTCATCCACCGGAATGTCATCGGTCTGATTCAATGCGGCACACCGCGCCAATTCACCGCTGCGCGGCACAAATACATTGGCGAAGTACGCAAAGGCCACAGCGTGTACGCTTCGGGTCTTGCTCGCCTGGCGGCCCAGCGGTTCGAGCAAAATGCCCCAACGCAAGCCGCGGCTGACGATGGCCAAATACCCCATAACAAACGAAGCGGCAATCCCCTCCCAACGCGCTGAACGCATGGTTTCCCAGAGCGCTTCCTTGTCGTCAATGAACGAGAATGCCCCGTAAAACAACACCACCCCGATGCCGAGGGATATGACGTAGGTAAGGACTTGTTTGGCCTTCATGCTCGCAAATTACGAGATGAGGCGATTGGTTTCGGTATCGGGAAAGACCAAGGTCGGTTTGTGCACAGCCGCCTCCTCAGGCGTCATGTGGCCATAGGCAATGACGATGATGATGTCGCCCACCTGCACCTTGCGTGCCGCGGGGCCGTTGAGGCCGACTTGGCCAGAACCACGCTCGCCGACAATGGTGTAGGTCTCGAACCGCTCGCCGTTGTTGATGTTGACGATTTGCACCTTTTCCCCCTCGTACAATCCCGCCGCATCCAGCAAATCGGGATCCAACGTAATGGAACCGATGTAGTTCAAATTCGCTTGCGTCACCGTCAACCGGTGCAGCTTTGATCGCATTAGGGTAACCAACATGGGCGCAAAAGTACGAATTCACCTGCCGGGATTCGTCCTTGTGAGCGGAAATGTAACGGGTCAGTCAGCGGCCGCCACCCAGCGTACTTCCACCCGGCGCCGGTCGGCTTCATTAGCGCCTTCGGAAGCCACACCGTGACCACTCCATTGGATTTGCGACGGCTGGACCCCTGCGCGCTGGAGCATTTGGGCCGTTTGCTCGGCGCGTTGTTCGCTCAGGACCTGATTGCGGACCACCTCTCCCTGTGCATCCGTATAGCCCCGCACCTCAAAATGCCCCGACTGTGTCGTCCAGTTCAAGCCGTCCAACCACTGAGTTAATTGCTGCTCCGCACTGCTCCTCAAGGTGTATTCAGCGGTGGCAAATTTCACCCGGCACGTCGGCACATCGCTCTGCCAACGGGCGGCATCTTCATCCGACGGCCGGGGCCATCGTTCCAAGGCATCCAACGGCAGCAAATCAAAAACAAACGCTGCCCCACCTTCAATGCGGTAACTGCGAACACGCCTCCAACCAGGCCAATGGGCCTCACCACAATCTGCGCGGCCACACCGCTCGTAGACGTGGCAGATGGCACCATCTGGAATCGCTCTGCCCGACTTCATGCTCACCTGCACCTCCAACGCCGCATCCAAAGCCAATGCCCCGAGGACCAATCGGCCCTGCCCATCGGTTGAACGACGTACAACCAATGCCCCAGCACGGTCTCGAATTTCAAACAGCGCCGACTCCACTGGAGCCCGACGGTACACGACCTCCACCGCCAATTCTTTCTTCCGATCCGCACCGTCATCGGCCATGGCGCCTACCCAATACAAGTCCACACCGCGTCCACCCATTCGAACGGCCGAAACGTAGTAGCCGTGGTCCACGTGCGCTCCCGCTGCAACCGCAGCCAGCTCATCACCGGCGGTATTCACGCCATGCCCCAGCCCTTTGCATTTGGCATAATGCAAACGGCGTTCCGAACGGTAGACGTCAAATCCTCCTTGGCCCGGGTGGCCATTGGATGCAAAAAGCAGCGCGCCGTTGTCAAAATTGGGGAAGACCTCATCCGCCGCTGTGTTCAGCCCCGCAAGCGGCAGCGGATCGGACCATGCACTGCCTGAGCGCTGCGCCATGAACAAATCGAAATCCCCTGTTGGTTGCAATGCACTTAAAACGAACACCCCCCGTTCAGCGTCAATCGTCACGTGCTGGACCTCGCCAATGCCCGGCCAATCAGCGGCGCTCCAAGCGCGTAAGTTCATGGGCTGGCCAAATTCGAATGAAGCCCAACCTTCCGCTGGCGTCGCAGCGTATTCCTGGCCTGGAGACAAAAACCAATCCCCTGCTTTCACCGTATCGGAAGTCCGCGGGATGCTGCGGTAAAACAAGTCGCTGCCATCCCACCCGAGGAGCACCTCATCGTTGGGCGTATTGAGGACATCTAACGGCACAACCTGCTGGGCTCGGGGGCCATCGGATAAAAGCCCGATTGCCACTGCCATTGTAAACGCCATGATCCGGCGAATGATCCTCAGCCCTGTTGCGCTTTCCATGCTTTCCAGATGAGCTGAGCTTCGTCGTACCAGGCTTCACCGAATCGGCGAATCAAGGCGGTTTTGCAAAAATCCAGCACCGTGATGTTGGCCTTGGCGCCGCAGGTGCGGGCGCCGTCACAAATGGGCCAGCGGTGGACGTTCAAGGCCGTGAAGTCCTGAAGTTCTTTCAGTCGGACCGGGTACAGGTGGCAGGAAATGGGCTTCGGCCAATCCGATTTGCCTTCCCGCCACGCCGCTTCGAACGCGCATTTGGCTGTGCCGTCGGCGTCGAATGTGGCGTACACGCACTCCCGGCCGTTGATGATGGGCGTGACGTACTCGCCGTCTTGGTCCACCTCGAACAGTCCCACCTTGTCGATAACCGCCAGGGCCTCGGGGCGCAATTGGCCTTTGACCACCTCAAACGCCTCCTCCAACCGCTCGACTTCTTCATTGGTCAGCGGCGCACCGCTTTCTCCTTCGACGCAGCACGCTCCTTTGCATGCTTTCAAATCGCACGCGAACAAGGTTTCAAAAACATCCTCGGAAATCAACGTGTCGTCCAGTGCAATCATGGGACGAAATTAATCGAGAACGGCGAACCGGAGTATCTTTGAGTATGGCCCTCGGATGGAGCAATACCCGCACAGCATTTCGCGATCGATGGAACCGGCTCAGGCCCCTCGACCGGCACCGGCTGGCCAACGCTGTTCGGGCATACCGCGGGTACAGCCGCAACAAGCGCGGCATCGCCACGGCCCAATCCGCCTGGCCGATGAGCCTGAGTGTGGAACCCACCACCTCCTGCAACCTGCGGTGTCCAGAGTGCCCATCGGGCCTGCGGTCGTTCACCCGACCAACAGGCATGCTCGAAGTTGACACCTTAAAACGGGCGCTGGATGAAATCGGGCACCACCTCGTGTACTTGAATTTGTACTTCCAAGGCGAGCCCTACCTCCACCCGGACATGAACGAATTGGTGCGCATTGGTGTGGCCCAAGGGCTGTACACTTCGACGTCCACCAACGCGCATTTCCTGCGCCCTGAACGCTGCGCCCAAATCGTGCAATCCGGCCTCAGCCGCTTGATCATCAGCATCGATGGCATGACCCAGGACACGTATGCATCTTACCGGGTCGGTGGGCAACTGGACAAGGTGCTCGAAGGCACCCGCGAAATGGTGGAAGCGCGCCGCGCCAACGGCGGCCGCGGGCCTCACCTGGTGTGGCAGTTTTTGGTGGTGGGACCCAACGAGCACGAAGTCGACACCATCAAGCAGCACGCGCAACGCATCGGTGTGGATGAGCTGGTCATCAAGACCGCGCAAATCGATCAGCCGGAAGACGGACACCCCCTGCTGACCGAAGCCCCCGAGCTGCGCCGCTACGACCGCAACCCCGCAGGGGAGTGGTTCTTACGCAATCCGCTGGCGGACGAATGCTGGCGCATGTGGCACGGCTGCGTGATGACGTGGGACGGCAAGGTGGTCCCCTGCTGCTTCGACAAGGACGCACACCACACCATGGGTTCGGTCAGGGAACAGGCGTTCAAGGACATCTGGTTCAGTCCGAAATACGAAGCGTTTCGCGCCCAAATTTTCTCCAACCGATCCGCCCTGGAGATGTGCCAAAATTGTTCCGAAGGCAGCCACGCCTACGCTTGAGTTCGAGGTAACTTGTGGGCATGGCGGAAGGCGCACCTTTCAAGTGGACCCAATGGATTGCCCCCTTGCTCATCGGCACGGTCGCTGCTGGGGCTGTGGTGTGGTTTGGTGCGCATCACGAAGTGACCGACCCGCAGACGGGAGAAGCCACCACCTCGTGGGCCCTGCTTCAACAGTTTGAATGGTCTAGGCGGTCCACCTTGGCCTTGCTGGGCGTCATCGCCTGTGTGCTCGTCCGGGACATCGGCTACATCGTTCGCCTGCGCATCCTCTCCTTTCAGTCGTTTTCTTGGCGGCAAGCGACAGAAAACATCCTGCTCTGGGAGCTTTCTTCTGCGCTCACTCCAAGTGTAGTTGGTGGATCAGCGGTGGCCGTGGTCATCCTGAAACGCGACGGCCTCCGGTGGGGCAAAAGCTTGGCAACGGTGTTTGCTACGGCCTTGATGGATGAAGCGTTTTACTTGATTGCCGTGCCCATTGTGTTCTTGCTCGCCAGCTTCGGTGGGCAATCCGTATTTCCCGAGGGGCTCGAATTGGCCGCATGGGGCTCGCTCTTTTGGGTGGCCTACGCGTTCATAGCGACGTTGACGACCACCATTATGCTCGGGTTGGTCATCCGGCCACAGGGGACTTACCGCGGGCTGCAATGGGCCCGAACCACTTGGCTCCTTCGTCGCTGGAGCGATCGCATCGACGCCTGGTCAAGCGACCTGTTGGAGGCATCCCGCAACATCCGATCCGCCTCGTGGAGGTACTGGGTGGGTGGGTTCGCGGCAACGTGTTCGAGCTGGACGGCACGGTTTGCCACGTTGAACATGGTGCTGCTGATTTTTTACCCTTCCTTGGATCACGCGGCCGTTATGGCCCGGCAGTTGGTGCTCTGGTTGGTGCTGTCCATCAGCCCTACCCCGGGATCTTCCGGTGCGGCTGAACTCGGCTTGCCCGCTTTCCTTGGAGATTTAACCGGACTGGTCTACATCGTGGCAGTGGTCCTGATTTGGCGAACCTTCACCTACTTCATTTACCTCGTCGCAGGGGCGTTTGTATTGCCCAATTGGCTGGTGCGAACCCGGCGAAAGGAACGTAACTTTGGAACACCATGAAAGACTTGAAAAAATTGGGCAAAGGCACGCGCGCGGTGCATGCCGGAGTGGAGCCGGATCCTTCGACGGGGGCCATCATGACCCCCATTTTCCAGACGTCCACCTATGTGCAAGAGGCCGTCGGTGTGCACAAGGGATGGGAGTACTCGCGCAGCCACAACCCGACACGGGCCGCGCTTGAAACGGCGTTTGCGGAGCTGGAAGGCGGAACCCACGGCTTGGCCTTTGCATCGGGACTCGCAGCGATTGACACGGTGCTTAAGACGTTGAAGCCTGGTGACGAAGTCATCGCAGGTCAGGACCTGTACGGCGGCACTGCGCGGCTGTTCCGGACCAACCACGCGCCGATGGGCATCGTGTTCCATTTTGTCGACACCCAAGACCCGAGCCTCGTGGAAGCGGCCATCTCGGACAAGACCAAATTGGTGTGGCTCGAGAGCCCAACGAACCCGTTGATGCAAATCACCGACATCCGGGCCATTGCCGACCTGACAAAGCCCCGCGGCATCGTGCTCGCCGTGGACAACACCTTCGCCTCACCGATGCTGCAGCGTCCGTTGGAGCACGGTGCGGACATCGTCATGCACTCGGTCACCAAGTACCTCGGCGGCCACAGCGATGTGGTAATGGGCGCGCTCATCACGAAGGACGAAGCCATCGACGCCCCGCTGCGGACGTTGCAAAACAACTGCGGAGCCATCGCCCAACCGTTCGATTCGTTCTTGGTCTTGCGCGGGCTGAAGACGCTGCACTTGCGCATGGAGCGCAGCTGTGCGAATGGCCGGAAAGTGGCGCACTGGTTGCACGACAACCCCAAGATTGAAAAGGTCTACTGGCCCGGGTTTGAAGACCACCCCGGTCACGACGTCGCAGCGCGTCAAATGGATGATTTTGGTGGAATGATTGCCTTCGAAATCAAGGGCAACGACCTGGACCAAGCGAAAAACCTGGTTGCGGCCACGCAAATTTTTGCCCTCGCAGAATCCCTCGGCGGTGTAGAATCGCTTATCGAACATCCTGCGGCCATGACGCACGCCAGCGTTCCGGCCGAAATCCGCGCTGAATTGGGCATCTCCGATGGATTTGTCCGCCTGAGCGTCGGAGTCGAAGATGCCGACGACCTCATTGCCGATTTGCACCAAGCCATCGAAGCCACCGTCCACTAAGCACCGCATGTCCATACCCGAAAAACACGCTTTGGCGCCGGAGAAAATGGCCGTAGTCGGCGCCGGCTTGGTGGGGAGCCTTTGGGCGTTGATGCTCGCGCAACGTGGGCACCACGTTGACGTGTTCGAACGCCGACCCGACCCGCGGACCGGAACGTACAAAGGAGGCCGCAGCATCAACCTCGCCCTGAGCGACCGGGGATGGCGCGCCCTCGAGAAAGCCGGCATCGCGGACGCGGTCCGTGAAATCGCCCTTCCCATCACCCACCGCACCATGCACGCAACGGACGGCACCCTCACACGCCAACCGTACGGCCTGCCAGAAGCGCAGGGGAAATTTGACGATCCGCAGTGCATTTACTCGGTCTCTCGGGCCTTGCTCAACCGCTTGTTGGTGGAAGAATCGGAGAAACATGCACAAGTCACCTACCGGTTTGACCACCGCTGCGTCGACATCGATTTGGAGGCCAACGAACTGACGTTGGACAACGGCGGGGACCAGACACACGCGCAAGCGTTTGACCGGGTCTTCGGGACAGACGGGGCGTTCAGTGCGGTCCGGGACCGGTTGATGCGCACGGACCGTTTTGATTTTGCCCAGCGGTATTTGACCCACGGCTACAAGGAAATTGAGATGCGTCCCACGGCTGACGGCCAGTTCAAGATGGAGGCAGACGCCCTGCACATCTGGCCGCGCGGCGAGTTCATGTTGATGGGATTGCCCAACCCCGACGGCACCTTTACGTGCACCGTATTCGCTCCTTACGACGGTCCCAACGGACTGAACGGACTCGACACCGAAACCGCGGTCACGGCGTATTTCAGCACGCATTTTCCGGACGTCATCCCGTTGATTCCAGATTTTGCTGCCCAATGGCTGGCTAATCCGACGAGCTCATTGGTCATGACTCAATGCTATCCATGGCACCACGGCGATGCCATCTGCTTGATGGGCGATGCCGCCCACGCCATTGTTCCTTTTTACGGTCAAGGCATGAACAGCGGCATGGAGGATTGCTCGGTGCTCAGCGAACTGCTCGACAGCATGGAATCGTCCGGAGATTGGGCAAAAACCATGCAGCGGTACACGGAATTGCGAAAGCCTTCCGGCGACGCCATCCTCGAGTTGGCCTTGCGGAATTACATCGAAATGCGGGACAAGACGGGCGATCCCGCTTTCCTCCTCCGCAAGAAAATCGAGGCCAAATTGGCCACCAACTACCCCGGACGTTGGCTTCCCCTCTACTCGCAAGTCACGTTCAGCCACACGCCGTACGAAGAGGCGCTGGAGGCCGGGCAGCGCCAGGATCGCATCATGGAGAAAATCTTGTCCCAAGAAGGCATCGAGGCCAACTGGGACCGGCCCGAAACCTTTGAATCCATTCTCGACGCATGGGAATCGCAAAGCGCCTGACGGCCGTCTTCATTGGGATCTTGGTCGGTGGAATCAATGGCATGGCGGCGCAGTCGACGCCCTTCAATGCCGAAAGCCAAACCTATCGCAACCATGGCTGGACCTACGCCATCGGTTACCACGCCTTCAGTGCTCGGCCCGATTCGGTACCCGCAGTCTACCAAACGGTGCGCCCATCTGGTGCGATTGATACCCTGCACGCCGGCACATGGGGCCACACGGGCAACCACGCCCTCCGCCTGGGCATCGGCTATTGGGGCATCGCCCGACGACCGCTCATCTGGGACCGGTGGTTCATCGAACTCCAAGGAACCCGGAACGCGGCCACCTCCACCTTCGACGGATTGGTCGCCAATGCGGACAGCATCCTGCAGCCCAACACGCTGCTCGACAGCGGGCGTTCGGTGGTGACCACTGAATTGACCTTCAAACTTCAGCGCGCATTCGAGATCAAAACCGACTTTTTCTTCGAAGCCCAGCTCGGCATCGGGTGGGACCGGGAATGGGGTGGCACGTTCAGCCGGACGGGTCCGGACAGCCTATTTGTCACCCGAGCCGCACCGGCGACGGATCGCATTGCATTGGAATTGGGTGCGGGGCTCGGCGTACGCACGCGCTCTGGCCGATACCTGCGCATCCACGCCACGTACGACGGATTGCAGTTGGCTCCCTTGGCCGAGGAAGGGGACGGTCGGGTGCAGTGGCACGAGGGCCACTACCAGCCTTGGAATCTCACGCTTCAGTGGGATCTGTTGCGGTCCAAGCCTGTGGAGGATTGCGCCAAACCGCCATCCCAAGACCGTCCGGGCGAGGTGCTATTTGGTGATCAAATGCAGAAAGACCGGCGGAAGCAGTTGAAAAAGCAGAAGCGACGGGCCAAGAAGAACCGGTGGTAATCAACCCCGCTCTGCACAGAGCTCCACCAACACGCGGTTCGTATCCCCGGGGTGCAAGAACGCAATCTCTTTGTTGTCAGCACCCGCTTTCGGGCCGCTGATGACACGGTATCCCAATCCGGTGAGCCGGTCGATTTCCCCGCGGATATCGTCCACAGAAAACGCCAGGTGATGCAGGCCTTCGCCGCGCTTGGCGATGTGCTGGCCGATGGGGCCCTCTGGCGAAGTGCTGGCCAACAGTTCCACTTTGCTCTCGCCCGTTTGGAAAAAACTGACACCCACCCCTTCCGACGCCACGTGCTCTCGCTTGAAAGGTGATTCGCCCAATACGTCTGAGAAAATCCGTTCTGCCGACTGCAAATCAGCGACGGCGATTCCGATGTGTTCAATGCGTTTCATGGGCGGGATTTGCTCGTAAAAATACAGCCAATTTGACGGGGGAGTGGCTACCTTCGTCGCATGACCGATACGAACAACCCCTGGATGCCCGTAGGGCTCGAAGGAAAGCACGCGGTGGTGTGCGGAGCCACCCAAGGCATCGGACTGGCGGCAGCCCAACACTTGGCCGGGCTCGGAGCGCGCGTAACCCTGATGGCGCGCAATGCCGAGCGGCTCGAAGAAGCGCGGCGCTCGCTGTCCCAGCCGGAACTACACGGAACCGCTCAAGCCGACTTCAGCCGCCCCGAAGAGGTCAAAGCCGCCATTGAGTCTGTGGTCAACGCTCAACCGGTGCACATCTTGGTGAACAATACAGGCGGGCCGGCAGGTGGACCCATCGTCGACGCCGAAGTGGAAGCGTTCATGAACACCTTCCAGCAGCATTTGGTTTGCAATCACCTGCTCGCCCAAGCGGTACTGCCAGGCATGAAAGCCGCTGGATACGGACGCATCATCAATGTCATCAGCACCAGCGTCAAACAACCGCTGAACAACCTGGGAGTCAGCAACACGATCAGGGGTGCGGTGGCCAATTGGGCCAAAACCTGGGCCAACGAAGTGGGCGTACATGGGATCACCGTCAACAACGTGCTGCCCGGCGCTACAAACACAGCCCGATTGGAACAAATCGTTTCGAACAAAGCGAGCAAAACTGGAGCCTCAACCGCAGAAATTCGGGCACAAATGGCCAGCGCAGTGCCAATGAAACGCACTGGAGAGCCGGAAGAAGTGGGCCGCGCAATCGCGTTTTTGGCCTCACCATCAGCGAGTTACATTTCTGGAATCAATTTACCGGTCGACGGAGGCCGAACTTCTTCCCTGTGAGTTAGATTTGCCTTGCTTAAACGTTAATAGGTACGTTGATGACTGACCCTCACCACGAGCAAATTGCGGCCTTCATGGCCGAAGTGACTGCTCAGAATCCGAATGAACCCGAGTTCATTCAGGCGGTGCAAGAAGTTGCAGAGACCGTCATTCCTTTCATTGCTGACCACCCAAAGTATGCGGAGCACCGCATCTTAGAACGCATGATTGAACCCGAGCGGACCGTCATGTTCCGTGTGCCTTGGACCGATGACAGCGGACAAGTACAGGTCAATAAGGGCTACCGCATCGAGTTCAATTCTGCCATTGGACCCTACAAAGGCGGTTTGCGTTTCCACCCAACGGTCAACCTGAGCGTCTTGAAGTTTCTCGGCTTCGAGCAGATCTTCAAGAACAGCTTGACCACGTTGCCCATGGGCGGCGGAAAGGGCGGTGCCAACTTCAACCCCAAGGGGAAGTCCGACAATGAAGTGATGCGCTTCTGCCAGAGCTTCATGACCGAGTTGGCCCGCCACATTGGTCCCAACACCGACGTGCCTGCAGGTGACATCGGCGTGGGTGGCCGTGAGATCGGCTACATGTTTGGCCAGTACAAGCGCCTGCGGAACGAGTTCACCGGCGTGCTTACCGGCAAAGGCCGGAAGTGGGGCGGGTCGTTGATCCGTCCGGAAGCAACCGGCTACGGTGCGGTTTACTTCGCAGCCGAAATGCTCGAGACCAAAGGCCAGAATTTCGAAAGCAAGCACGTGGTGATTTCCGGCTCAGGAAACGTTGCTCAGCACGCTGCCGAAAAAGTGATTCACATGGGCGGAAAAGTGGTAACGATGTCGGACTCTTCCGGCTACATCTACGAGCCCAATGGCCTGACCATGGAACAGCTCGATTGGATCAAGGACCTCAAGAATGTTCGCCGCGGCCGAGTTTCTGAATTCGCAGATGCCCACACTACGGCAACATTCCACGCGGGCGAACGCCCGTGGGGAGTGGCTTGCCAAGCGGCATTCCCGTGCGCAACCCAGAATGAATTGAACGAAGCCGAAGCGAAGCAGCTCATCGCAAACGGGTGCCAAGTGGTAGCTGAAGGGGCGAACATGCCGTCGACGCCGGAGGCCATCGAGGCCTTCCAGGCAGCCAAGGTGCTCTTCGCTCCTGGCAAGGCGTCCAATGCTGGCGGGGTTGCGACAAGCGGCCTCGAGATGTCCCAAAACAGCTTGCGCATGAACTGGACCCGAGAGGAAGTTGACGAACGCCTGCTGAACATCATGAAGGACATCCACACGCAATGTGTCACCTACGGAATTGATGCCTCGGGCTATGTGGATTACGTCAAGGGCGCAAACATCGCTGGCTTCGTCAAGGTCGCCGATGCGATGATTGACCAAGGCGTCGTGTAACCCCACACGTGGCGCTATCTTTGTGCCATGATTACAGGATTCCAACACATGCACAGCGTGTTGCGCTGGGTCGTTCTTGCGTTGTTCGTCGTGACCCTCGTCAAGGCATGGCAAAACCACCAATTGTCCTTCACTCCAGGGCAGACCAAACTGGGCCTCTTCACCATGATTTCCATGCACATCCAGCTATTGTTAGGACTGGCCTTGTGCGTAATCAAAGGGTGGGCATCCATGCTCGGTCAACCCGGCGTGATGGAGTCTACCGTAATGCGGTTCTGTACCTTGGAACACTTTGTGGGCACGCTGTTGGCGCTTTTGTTTGGAACGTTTGGGTACAGCCTCACCAAGCGGGCGTCATCAGATGACATGAAGCACAAGCGCCAACTGCGGTACTCCGGCATTGCATTGCTGCTTATCGTCGCGAGCGTTCCTTGGCCCTTCCAACCTAGATTCGAGACTTACGATTGGCTCTGATGATGAATAGAGGTCGACTAATTGCAGCGGTGTCCGCTGCAGTGGCCCTGGCGATGGCCGGATGTGGCGGGGCAGATGCCCCGAGCCAAAACAGCGGTTCGACGCGTCCATCTGAGGCCAGCATCAAGCGCGCGTACACCATGAAATGCTCCCTGTGCCATGGCTCAGACGGCAAACTCATGGCCTCCAAAGCCCCGGACCTAAGCCAATCCACCATGGACCTCGAAAGCCGCATTGCGTTGATTACCTACGGTAAGGGCACCATGCCTCCACAAAAAGGAATTTTGGATGCGGCAACCATTCGCGGCATAGCCGAGTACATCGAGACCTTCCGGGAACTCAAGTAATGCTCGAAAAAAGACTCCATTCCACCGCCCTTGAGCCGGAGACGTGCGTACTCATCGGTCTGATTCAAAATCGGGAAACTCGGGAAGAAGTCACCGAACACCTCGAAGAGCTCGCCTTTCTTGCCACAACCGCAGACGCCATTAACAAGCGCACCTTCTTGCAGAGCTTGGATCGGCCGGACACCCGCACGTTTGTGGGGAGCGGTAAATTGCAGGAAGTCAAGGAATACGTCGAAGAAAACGAAATAGACATCCTCATTTTCGACGACGAATTGACGCCGACGCAACTCCGGAACATCGAACGGGAGATCCCCGAGCGCAAAATCCTCGACCGCCCGAATTTGATCCTGGACATTTTTGCGCAGCGCGCCCGAACGGCCCACGCCAAAACTCAAGTTGAATTGGCCCAGTACCAGTACTTGCTGCCCCGCCTGACCAACATGTGGACGCACTTGCAGAAGCAAAAAGGCGGCATCGGAATGAAGGGCCCGGGGGAAAAAGAAATCGAGACCGACCGCCGGATCATCCGCGACCGCATTGCCCACCTGAAAAAGGAACTGAAAGCCATCGACAAGCAAATGGCCACCCAGCGCGGCAACCGGGGGGCGCTCGTTCGGGTGGCGTTGGTCGGCTACACCAACGCCGGCAAAAGCACCTTGATGACCCTGATGTCCAAGAGCGATGTGTTCGCTGAAAACAAGCTGTTTGCCACCTTGGATACCACCGTTCGCAAGGTGGTGCTGCAAAACCTCCCGTTCCTGTTGAGCGATACCGTAGGGTTCATCCGCAAGCTGCCTCACCAACTCATCGAGAGCTTCAAATCCACCTTGGATGAGACCCGCGAGAGCGACCTGCTGCTGCACGTGGTGGACGTGAGCCATCCGCAATTCGAAGACCACCTCGCGGTTGTCGAGTCCACGCTCGCCGAAATTGGCAGCGATGACAAGCCCACGATGATCGTCTTCAACAAGGTGGACCGCATCGAGGTGGAACCCTTTGGGCCAACCCGAGAGGACATCATGGCGGGCATCCGCGAACGCTTCGAACGGGGTGACCGAGAGGTCATTTTCATCTCCGCCAAGGAGAAATGGGGCATGGAAGAACTCCGGAACGTGGTCTTCGAAGCCGTCAAGGAGATCCACGTCAAACGGTACCCCTACCACAATTTCTTGTATTAGTTTCCGACCTTTAGACCATGGCAGGCATCCGTCAAGAGAAAATAGCCGAACTCATTCGGCGTGATTTGAGCGTGATTTTTCAACGCCAAGCCAGTGTGTGGTTTGGGGGCATGTTCATCTCCGTGACGCAAGTGCGCATGGCACCCGACCTAGGACTGGCCAAGGTCTACTTGAGTTTCATGGCCGTGCCGGACAAGCAAGTCGCTTTGGCCGCCGTTCGTCAAGAAGGCTGGCGGGTGCGCAAAGAATTGGGCGCCAAAATCGGGAAGCAGGTCCGCATTGTGCCCGAGCTGAATTTTTACCTCGACGATAGCCTCGACTATTACGAAGCCATCGACCAAGCCCTGAAAAAGTAAGGGCATGCGACTCCCGATTCGGCTCGCTTGGCGCTACGCGTGGACACGCAGAAACCGGAGCTTGACGCACCTGATTTCGGGAATTTCCATGTTCGTCATCGCCGCCGTCACGGCCGCCATGATCGCAATCCTCAGCGCATTCAACGGCATTGAATCCGTCGTCACTGAACTCTTCGGCACCCTCGATGCCCCGGTCGCCGTTGTGCCCACAGAAGGGTCCTCGGTGCCCAATGGTGTAGGCACTTGGGTGATGGACCGCTTTGGTCCCGAGAGCACCAACCCCGTCGTGCAATGCGCTGCGGCGGTGATTGAAGATGAGGCCGTCGTGGCCTGGGGCGATGGCCAACCACACGTCGTCACCGTACTGGGGTTCGACAGCACGATGCTGCAAGCAGCCCCCATCGAATCCACCCTGCGAAGCCAGACGTGGAATCCCGAATTTACGCAAGGCGCAACGTGCGTCGCGCTGGGGCTGGGGGTCCGCAACATGCTCGGTATTGGCAGCCTAGATGCCGAAAAAGGACTGCCTGCCTTGCAGTTTCGCGCCCCCATCCGGGGCAGAAAGCTCTCCCGTTTCAAGGAACGGGCCTTCCACTCGGAGTCGGCTTACGCTTGTGAAGTGTTCTCTGTCAATGCCGAAATTGACCGCAAGTACACCTTGGCTCCGTTGGATCTAGCCCGCGCCTTGTTCAAGCGTCCGGAATCCGTGACCCGCTTCGAGTTGGGGCTGGCGGCGGAAGCAAACGAACCGGAAGTTGCCCGGTTGATCCAGGACGCCATCGATGCCGCGGGTGAACCGTGGCGGGTACGCACCCGAGCAGAGAAGAACGCCCTTATCACCCAAACCAACCGGGCTGAAAAGTGGGCGACGTTTGTCATCTTGAGTTTCATCCTCGTGGTCGCTGCCTTCAACGTGATGGCATCGTTGACGATGTTGCTGCTCGAAAAGCGCCAAGACATCGAGGTGCTCAATGCCATGGGCCTCACCGGATGGCGACTCGAGCAGGTGTTTGCTTGGCAAGGGGTGATGATCAACGCAGTAGGCGGACTGGTCGGAGCAGCCGTCGGCATCGCACTCGTTTGGGGGCAGCAGCACTTTGGTTGGGTAAAACTTCAAGGTTCCGTCATCCCCGCCTATCCAGTCGAACTCGTAACTGGTGACGTATTGGGCACCCTCGGCGTCGTGGTGTTGATCGGTGGGATTGGTTCCGGTTGGATGGTCCGCAACTTGGTGCGGCGCTTTGGGGCGGCCTAATCAGACCGCCGGCTCGAACGGTATGGTCTCCAACTCGCGCAGCTTGGCCCGGATGTCGTCCACGCCATCGAGCGTGACCAGCTGCAAGCGGTGCTGCTTGAAATCCCGAAGGCCCTTGAAGTAGTTGGCATAGTGCCGCCGCATTTCGACAACCCCCAGGCGTTCGCCTTTCCATTCCACCCCCTTCTCAAAATGCTCTCGGGCGGCGGCAACCCGCTCGGTCATGCCCGGCGGCGGCAGCAATTCACCCGTCGCCATGTAGTGCTTCATCTCACGGAAGACCCACGGAGCGCCAATGCTGGCCCGTCCAATCATAATGCCGTCGACGCCGTACCGGTTGCGGTATTCAACCGCCTTTTGGGGGGAGTCAATGTCCCCATTGCCAAAGACCGGAATGTGCATCCGCGGGTTGTTTTTGACCTCGGCAATCAACGACCAATCCGCCTGGCCTTTGTACATCTGTGCGCGGGTGCGGCCGTGGATGCTGATGGCTTGGATGCCAATGTCCTGGAGGCGTTCGGCGACCTCCACGATGTACTTGCTGTTGTCGTCCCAGCCCAGTCGGGTCTTGACCGTGACCGGCAAGGTGCACGTGTCAACAATCTCCTTGGTCATGGCGACCATCTTCGGAATGTCCTGCAAGATGCC
>CALGDB010000230.1 GCA_937884175.1 uncultured Flavobacteriales bacterium | reverse complement strand
TTCATGTCGTGCTTGGACGCTGGAGATGAGGTCATCATTCCCGAGCCGTTTTATGCCAACTACAACGGCTTCGCTACGCTGGCAGGCATCAAGATTGTGCCCGTAACGGCGCGCATTGAAGACGGGTTTTCGCTCCCGCCCATGGCTGAATTTGAACGGGCCATCACCGATCGCACCAAAGCCATTTTGATTTGCAACCCGGGCAATCCGACAGGAACCAAGTACCCCGATTCAGCCCTCGAGGCGTTGGCCGCACTGGTGCAGGAGAAGGACTTGTTCCTCTTCGCGGACGAAGTCTACCGGGAGTTTACCTATGACGGGTCAAATGCCCGCAGCGTCCTGACGGTCCCCGGACTGGAGCAGCACGCGGTGGTCGTTGACAGCGTATCGAAGCGCTACTCTATGTGCGGTGCGCGCATCGGTGCGTTGGTGACTCGGAACCAAGCAGTCCGCCGCACGGCGATGAAATTCGCCATGGCCCGATTGAGTCCGCCGACGCTCGCGCAAATCGCCGCTGAAGCTGCCCTCGATACGCCGGATGCCTATTTTGGTGAGGTGCGCACTTCGTACCGTGACAGGCGCGACGCGCTCGTCGATGGGCTCGCAGCCATCGACGGGGTAACGTGCCCAAAACCGGGTGGGGCCTTTTATGCGGTCGCCAAGCTGCCCATTGACGATGCGGATGCGTTCTGTCAGTGGATGCTGGAGTCATTCGAACACGAAGGGGCGACGGTGATGATGGCGCCCAATACCGGTTTTTACGCCACCCCAGGCCTCGGCAAACAAGAAGTCCGCATGGCGTATGTCCTGGAGCGTGAGGAAATTGAGAAGGCAGTGGCCTGCCTCCGAGCTGCCTTGTCTGCGTACCAGGGCATGGTGAAGTGATCGAGGGTTGGGCAGGCGGAAACGCGTTTGTATCTTCCCTGCCAAACCAGAATCACCGACCATGCGCATCACCCTTGCCGTCCTGTTCAGTGCTCTGTTGAGCACGCAATTTCTTGCCCAAAACCCCGATACCACATGGGTTCAGACCTACACGTGGGAAGCCCAAAACAATCCAGCAACAGCGTACGATAGCCCGGGCCGCCGATGGTTTGATTTCCCAGCCAGTGACAATGATACGGCGTATCAGAAAGTGCTGATGTACTACAACCTCAAGTGCTTTGAGGACGGAACTGCGGGTAACCTCGGGTATGCCTGTGGCGAGTGGGATTACTTGACCTACACGTATTTGTTTGATCACACGGGTATGTTAGACAGCAATTTGCTTACCCATCCGCATTGGTTGATCGACGACCTCGATTTCATGTCGGACACGTTGGTTACTGAGGTGGTGGAAGCTCCTGTGGACACAGTGCGCTGGACGTACACCAACTACGCGCTATCCGGAGCGGTATCGACGGGTGAAGTAAACGGCAGCTCCATGGGAACATCATCTGAACTCGGATGGGAGAGTGGCCGCGGACGCATGCAATGGCTGTGGACAGCGGAAGAACTGGAAGCCATGGGTTGGAACGGCACGCCGGGTGTCGGCATTGAATGGCCTGCCGTGGCATCGCTCGTGGATGCACGGGATGCGGTGCAATGGAACCTCTACTGGTCGGAGGCCGATACGCTCGACGGCTTCCATGCGGGACCGGTAGCTGCCTCAAGCAAGGTGTCGGATGCTTCGATGCCGGGGCGTTTTGTGTTGAATGCACCGCTGGAGTGGGACGGTGTGAGCCACCTCGTTGTTGAGGTGTTGATGCAATTGGATGAGGCGCCCGGTTGGGAGAGCGATTGGGCGGGTGATGCGGCTCCCCAAAAGACGTGGCAGGCTGGAACTGCTGGGAGCTATGTGCACTTTGATGGCAACGACCGCATCGA